>JBCNOX010000008.1:0-27547 GCA_039593645.1 Pseudoduganella sp. | reverse complement strand
CTGGCCTCCACCAGCGATGCCGAAAACTTCGGCGAGTCGAGCTACGACAATGCCCTGCCATACACCCAGATCAAGCCTGCGGTGTACATCCCGGCCGGCGAGTTGAAGGAAATCGTGCCGATCCTGGACAAAAAGCACGAGGCCCGCGTTGCCAAGGACAAGGACTACCAGTACCTGCTGGACGACATCAACTACGTCAAGAAGCAGCGCCAGGACAATGTGGTCTCGCTGAACGAAGCTGTGCGCCGCAAGGAGCGCGACCAGCAGGAGGCGCGCGCCAAGCTGCGTGAACAGCGCATGGCCGCCGGCCCGTCGCCGGACGATCCTATCCTGGTGGCGGACCCGAAAGATGCGCTGAACAAGGCAATTGCCGCCAAACCGGCCAACCCGCGCGCCGCCCAGCGCCAGGCTAACCAGGTTCGTGGCGCAATCCGCACCGACGATGGCCTGCAGGCTGACGAGCGTTCCCTGTCCGCCGAACTGGATGCCGAAAAGGCTGCCAAGAATGCCAAGGACGTGCTGCTGAACGAGGCGGTGCATATCCTCGCTGACGAGGTAAGCGTGCTGCGCACCGATACCCGCCTGGCCAGCCGTGTGCTGCCTTACGTCAGCGACAAGTGATATTGCGGTTGGTTATATCTAGTATTACTACAATAAAGTAGACAGATATACCGCGCCGCAGCATACTACACCTGTCTCCTCTATTCTCCTCCAAGGAAATAGACTTCAGCCCGCTCCCTGAGCGGGCTTTTTTTTTGCGAGTTTTCGCGCAGCACGAGAACAGATCGCCCGGCAAGGTTATCCAAATTGCAATTGAGCATAATCTGGGCGATACTTTGCACTGCTTATGTCATTGCAATGGAGAAACATGACTCGTTTTCATGCTGCGTTCCGCGTATCGCTGTTCCTCTTCTGTTCGCCTCTGGTAGCAAACGCGGCGGCAGAACCGGTTGCGGCAGCTCTTTTCGCCAAGCCCCATCAGCGCGTTGACATTGGGGGCCGCAAGATCAATCTTTACTGCTCTGGTGCCGGCGCTACCACCGTTATTTTTGACAGTCCCGCAGGCGATGGAGGATGGGCTTGGTTCAAAGTCCAACCCGAGGTGGCCAGGCGTACACGGGCCTGTGTATATGACAGGGCGGGCTTCGGGTTCAGTGATCCCTCGCAGCGCCCTAACACTTCAGAGAATGCGGTTGAGGACCTTCACAAAGCTTTGGCCGCGGCCAACATCAAGCCGCCTTATCTTCTGGTCGGAAGCTCTTTAGGCGGCGGTAACGCACAGGTCTTCACCTATCGCTATCCGGATGATGTAAAGGGCCTGGTGCTTGTTGAGCCGCAGAGCGAAGACGAAACGGCTCGCAGCGACAAGGCATCGCAAGGCTTCATCAGCAAGGTTTATGCGATGGTCAAAGAGCATGATCAGCAGTGCCTGCAAGCGGCGAAACGGGGCTTCAAGCCCGGCAGCGAGGCAAGCGCCAGTTGTATTGGCGAACCGGCACAGTACTTCGGCCCGATTTTGGGCAAGCAAGTTAAAGCGGCAATGCAAACGCAATCGTATTGGCAGGCGCGCGTAGACGAAGCCAATGCATACGCGGTCAGCGACAATCAATTGCGCGCCTTGCGCAAACCTTTTGGTGATCTTCCTCTGATTGTGCTGACACGCGGGGTAAGCCCGTATATGGACCCAGCCAAGCCACAGAGTGCTGCGAACAAGGCCTTGGAAGAGGAGAACGCGAAGATCCATAAAGAGCTCGCCCTGTTGTCGACCAAGGGTGAGCAACGAGTCGTGCCAAGCGCATCGCACGGCATTCACGAAGACCAACCTGCCGAGGTAACGCGAGCCGTTGTAGAGGTCCTTGGCCGGATCAGGTAGGTCAGGCAGGCGTCAAGCGGGCCTTCCCGGCGGGCGGTAAAATGCTGTCCGTGCATACATCCATCAAATTGACGATTTTTGGAACTGCGGTGCTGGCGATTGCCGGTGCGGCTGGTTATTTCTACTATTCCTCGCCGACGCGAAGCGTGGCGCCGCGCTTGCCGGCACTGGTCAAGCGCGGCCCGGCGCCGACCGCACGGGCCTGGCCGGCGCGGCTGGAGACCCTGCTCGAGTCCGGGCTGGCCGACCCCTATGGCGTTGCAGTCGACAAGCAGGGGAACGTCTATTTCTCCGATGGCGGCGACAGCAACACGATATCGGTCCGGGCGCCCGATGGCAGCACGCGTGTGCTGGCCGGCGGCATTGAAGGCTACAGCGAAGGCCTGGGTGCCGCCGCTGCCTTCAACACGCCATCCGGGATAGCGCTGGACAAGCAAGGCAATGTCTACGTTGCCGACACCGGTAACCACGCGATCCGCAAGATCGCTGCGGATGGCACGGTGTCGACGCTTGCCGGCAGTGGCGTGGCCGGGTTTGCGGACGGTCAAGGCGCGCAGGCCCAGTTCAACGGGCCGGTCGGCGTAGCAGTCGATGACGCCGGCGTGGTGTATGTTGCCGATACCTATAACGACCGGATTCGCAAGATCGCACCGGATGGCACCGTGACTACGCTTGCCGGCAATGGACGGCCCGGTTTTCTCGATGGCGCAGGCGAGGGCGCGCAATTCGATACCCCTTGCGGGATCGCGGTCGGCAAGGATGGCATCTACATCGCCGACACCAGCAACGACGCCGTGCGCCGCATCAACGCGGATGGTTCGGTGGTCACCGTTGCGGTCGCGCCCGAACTGGAGAAGGAGCCACTACTGCGCCGCCCGATGGCGCTGGCGGTGACGCATGATGGGTTCGTCTACATCGCCGTGTCTTCGCGCGGGCGGCTGTTGCAGCTGGCGCCCGATGGCAGCCTGGCGGGAATGCCCGATGCGGCGCGGCCAGCCAATCCGGCTACCGGCATCGATGGAAATATCCAGGTCTATGGCCCGCGCAGCCTGGCCTTGGCACCGAATGGCTCACTGGTTCTCTCCGATGGGGCTGCGCAGCGCCTTCATCGTGTGGTGCATGCAAGCGCCCCCGTATCCCAGCCGGCGCAACCGGCCGCGCCGCAGGGAGCTGCAGGCGGTGCACCGCTGATTGGCACTGCGCACGCAGCGGCACCGACAGCGCCTGTCGCCGCGCCGGAAGCCGCTCCAGTGGTGGAAACAGCGGCGAGCGAGATCATGGCCCGGCGCACCCAAGGCCCGATGCCGTGGCCCGTCCTGCCGCAAAACCAGCCGCACGAAGTAGTCGGCCTGATGGGCGAGGTGAGGGGAAGCTATGACGGCGACAGCCGCCACCACTTCCACGCCGGCCTGGATGTGCAGGCCGATGTCGGCAGCTCGGTGCATGTGGTTGAAAAGGCGAAGGTCAGCGACCCCCTGCCCAACTGGGCCTTTGCCTCGCTCGGCGAAGGCATCAACCTCGGCACGACCAGCTATATCCATATGAAGGTTGGCCGCGACAGGAAGAACCGCGCGCTGGACGAACGCTTCCAGCTGCTGCTGAACGATAAAGGCAAGCCGGAGCGCGTCCGGGTCCGCCGCGGCACGCGCTTCTACGTCGGCGAACAGCTTGGCGTGGTGAACCAGATGGCCCACGTCCACCTTAACCTGTATGACCGCGGCCGCGTGGTGAACCCGCTCACGCTGCCATTCCCCGGCCTGCGCGACACCATTGCGCCGGTAATCCAGGGCATAGCCCTGTACGACGCCAACGACAAGCGCCTGCCGGGCAAGAAAGGCAAGCGCCTGGAAGTGCCACGCAGCCTGGGAGAAGTCAACGTGGTGGTCGATGCCTTCGACCAGATGGATGGCAACCTGGCGCGCCGCCGCCTGGGGCTGTACAAACTGGGGTACCAGTTGTTGCAGGCTGACGGCACCCCGCTGCCAGGCTATGAGCAGCCGCGCATCACGCAAACCTATGACCAGTTGCCGAAACAGCGCGAAGCGGTGAAGGTTGTGTACTCCGCCGACAGCGGCATTACCGTCTACGGCAGCAAGTCGACGCGCTTCACCTATTCGCTGCTAAGCCATTTGTCGGAAGGGGAAGTGGCGCCCCGCCGCTGGAAGGTAAGCGAACTCGAACCGGGCGACTACACGCTGCGCATCTACGCAGCCGACTACGCGGGCAACACCGCCGCAGCCGGCCGCGACCTCGCGCTGACGATCAACTGAGGCTCAGGCCTTGATGAATGCCAGCAGGTCGGCGTTCACCTTGTCCTTGTGGGTATCGGTCAGGCCGTGCGGAGCGCCCGGATAGACCAGCAGCTTCGCATGCTTGACGATGCGTGCCGAAGGACGGCCGGCGGCATCGATCGGCACGATCTGGTCGTCGTCGCCGTGGATGATCAGGGTCGGCTTGTCGAACTTTGCCAGGTCGGCGCGGAAATCGGTTTCGGAGAAAGCCTTGATCGAATCATAGGTGTTCTTATGGCCGCCCATCATGCCCTGCATCCACCACGAGTTGATGATGCCCTGCTAAGGCTTGGCGCCCGGGCGGTTGTAGCCGTAGAAAGGACCTGAGGCAATATCGAGGTAAAGCTGCGAGCGATCCTTGACCGAGCCGGCGCGGATGCCGTCGAAGACTTCCAGCGGCAGGCCGCCCGGGTTATCGGCCGTTTTCACCATCAAGGGCGGCACAGCCGATACCAGTGCCAGCTTGGCGACGCGCTTGGTGCCATGTCGTCCGACGTAGCGCGCCACCTCGCCGCCGCCGGTCGAGAAACCGATCAGCACCGCGTTCTTCAGGTCCAGTGCCTCGATCACCTGGGCCAGGTCGTCGGCGTAATGGTCCATGTCATTGCCTTCCCAGGGCTGGCTGGAGCGGCCGTGGCCGCGGCGGTCATGCGCGATCACGCGGTAGCCCTGGCCAGCCAGGTAGAACATCTGCGATTCCCAGCTGTCCGAACTCAGTGGCCAGCCGTGGCTGAACACGATCGGCTGGCCATTGCGCGGGCCCCAATCCTTGTAATAGATATCCACGCCGTCGCGGGTCGTGATGAAGGCAGCGGTCTTTTTCATGCCGGCGCCGGGAGCGGCGGTGGCGCTGGCGGCGGGGAGGGCGGCAGCAGCGGCGGCAGCGGCAAGGCTTGCGCTGCCAACCAAGGCGGAACGGCGCGAAGAATCGAAGTTTTTCATGGCTGTAGTCCTTTCAGGGTATGTTACATTGCAAGTTGCTGTGTGAAGAAAGCGTCGGTGCGGCCATTGGCCAAAGCGGCGTCCCTGGCATGGAAGTGGTGGCCGCCGGGACGTGCGAAAGCGTGGTTGCGGCCAGGGTAGTTGAAGACCTGGATGTTCGGATTGGCGGACAGCGCCTCATTGATCTTTGCCTGCGCGGCCTTGTCGATGTATTCGTCCTCATTGGCCTGGTGGTAGATCATCGGGCGCTTGATGTTGACCGCTTCATCGACATACTGGTCGGTGCCGCCGCCGTAGTAAGCCACGAAAGCATCGGCGTCGGTGCGTGCAGCGGCCAGGAAGGTCAACAAGCCGCCGAGACAATAGCCTGTGACGCCGACCTTGCCGTTTGCGCCCGGCATGGTGCGGGCAGCTGCGACAGTGGCGGCGATGTCCTGCACCCCTTTATCGCGGTCATAGGCCTTGTACAGGGCGAAGCCCCTGGCCCAGTCGCCTTCCTTGGCTTCGGACATGTCCAGGCCCGGTTCGGCGCGCCAGAACAGGTCGGGGCAGACTGCGATGAAGCCTTTGGCCGCGTAGTCGGCTGCAATGCTGCGGATGCCGGCGTTGACGCCGAAGATCTCCTGCAGCACGACCACGACCGGATGCGGGCCTGGCGTGGAAGGTCGCGCAACATGGCAGTTGAAGCTTCCGTCAGCGACCTGGATGGTGAGGGTCATGGCATTTCCTTTGTGTGAGAGTGGCTGGTGGTGGAAGCCATAGTAGGCAGCAGCAGCGCATAAGGGAACGCACAAGCCTGCAAAGCCGTTTTGGAGTTCTGCATGGATGGGAACAATGTGAACTCGTTCGACTGGAATGACATACCCTTGATCCTGGCACTGGCCCGTTGCGGCAGCATGAGCGCGACCGCGCGCGAGCTGGGCGTCGACGCCTCGACCATCAGCCGGCGCGTCGCCGCGGCCGAAAAGGAGCTGGACCTGCGCCTGTTCCTGCGCGATACCACCGGCTACCAATTGACCGCCGCCGGGCGCACCTTCGTCGAATACGGCCACACCGTGGCGGGGAATGTGCAGGCGATGCTGCTGGCCTCGTCGCAGGAGTCGCAGGCTGCCGTTGGCGTGGTGCGCGTCAGCGCCATTGATTTCCTGTTCGACTTCTGGCTGGCCGAGCATGTGACGGCGCTGCGCGCAGAACATCCCGGCCTGGAACTTCACCTGCTGGCCGACAATAGCAATGTCTCGTTCGCACGCGGCGAGACCGACTTCGCGCTACGCCTGGCGCGTCCCGTAGAAGATGCCGCGCTGGTCATGCGCCGGCTGGGCGAGCTGCCGATGGCAGTATTTGGCGCCCCACAATACGCCGGCATCGATAGCGCCAGCTGGAGTGCCCAGCCCTGGATTGGCTACGACGCCACGCTGGCGCGGCTGCCCGAAACGCGCTGGCTGGACCGCGTGGTACCGCGCAGCCAGGTCGCGCTGCGCGTGAATGGCCTGGGCAGCATGGTGCAGGTCTGCCGCGCCGGCGTCGGCCTCGCGCTATTGCCCTGCATGATGGAAAAGATGCCCGGCCTGGTGCGGCTGGGCGGAGTCGAAGTCACGCGCGAAGTCTGGCTGCTGAGCCACCGCGACGCCATCGGCATCGGGCGCATCAAGGCCGTAGCCGAATGGCTGGCCGCCAGCTTCCCCGCCGCCAGTGCATATTGAAAGTCGGGGTCAGCTCCGGCAATCTGCCACAAATTTCAGAATCCGAAATTCGTGGCAGATTGCCGGAGCTGACCCCGACTTTTATTATTGAATCGAGGTGTTGCGGCCGTACAGGGTGCGCTGGGCGGGGTTGCCGGTGACGGCGATGCGTCCGGAGCCGTTGGCGCGGGCGTCGACTTTGTGCTGGACCCAGGCCTGCACGCCGCCGGAGCCGTTGCTGGTAATGTTTGCTTCGTCGGCGCGCAGGTCGTTCAGTTGTGCGCTGCCTGAGCCTTGCATCTGGACGTCGAGCGTGCGCACGATGCCGCGGGCATAGAAGCTGCCTGAGCCCGCCGATGTCACGCGCAGCGATTCGCCGCGCACCGAGCCGATGTTCACGCGGCCTGAGCCCACCATGTCGACCACGGCGGACTTGCTGTCGAGGGCATCGGCATACAGCTGGCCCGAGCCGGTGTGGCGCATCTCCAGCCGGTCCACCTGGCCGCGCAGTTCGAGGTAGCCGGAGCCGGTGTGCGAAACGGTCAGGGGACCGCCAGCCAGGCCTTGCACTTCGGTGTGCACGGAGCCGGTCGATTCCAGCCTGTCCAGGCTTGGCACGGTATAGCGCACGTGGATCGGCTTGCGGCTGTCCAGCCGGTCCTCGGTCCATACGCGCAGCGTATCGCCGCGCACTTCGGTATGCACCAGCGGCACCAGGTTGTTGTCGCCCTCGATCACCAGCGAAGGAGCGCCGCCTACCTTCACCTCCACGTCCATGTCGACGCGATGGCGGTTTTCGATCCGCAGGCCAGTAACGTTGGCGATGCTGCGAGTTTCCGTGATGGTGGCGCCGTTGCCCTTGACGTAGTCGCTGCTGTCGTTCAGCACGACGACGCAGCCAGCCAGGCTGAGCGAGAGAAGGGCGGCGAGGGTGAGCTTGGTGCGCATGATTGTGTCCTTGTTGTGCATGCTAAGTGGGATGTGAGCATCCTAGCGTTCATTGCCCGGGCATATGGCCCGGATGCGACGAAATGCAGAAAATGAGTGCTGGGCGGTAAAAATTGATAATATGAAAGTGTCGGCGTCGCGCCGGCCCGGCAGCCCCGCTGCTGAGAACAATCTAGTTATATACCCCTTGTTCACGCCGCGGATAGGCCATCTGCGGCGTTTCTTTTGCATGGCCGTGCTTTTTCCTCCTCCCCAAGCTTGTGCCCGCACAAGGCCCCCTAACGCTGGGCTACCTAAGCTGTTGAAAGGGTCTTTTTCAGAGGGAGGGTACATGGCGCGACAAGCATCGGCACTACGTCGGCCGATGACGTGACGCTCGCAGGTTTCGATGCGGATGCCTTTGTCTTTACCGCCGGCTGGAATCCGCACGCCGGTTTGCATGGCGATACCAGCGGCTTCGGCACGGCTTTCGATGCCTATGGCAGCGGGCCTTGGAGCCTGCTCGACAAATATGACTTGAATGCAGTCTTCGCCAATGCCGGCCTGTTGCAGTTCGGCTTTGCGATGAACAGCGGCACGACGGGCACCTGGTCCGTGCACAACACGGGCGCCGCGAACATGGTGCTGGACCTGGTGTTCGCCATGCATGCGGGCGATGCCGGCGCTGGCTTCCTGTTCGACAACCAGGCCATCAACGCCGGGCAGACGCTGAACGGAACCTGGCGCATCGAATGGTTCACCGGCAATAACAACGCTTATCCGGACTTCTCCAACCTCGCCTTGTTTGCCCGCGATGTGTCTGCCGTGCCGGAGCCAGGTGAATACGGCATGATGCTGGCGGGCCTTGCTGTGCTTGGCTTGCTTGCGCGCAGGCGCAGCATGGAGTGACTTTATTTCGGAAAGGTAATGAACGCCGTCGAGGTCGCTAAAGCGCTACAGTGAAGAGGCAGTTTAAACTTCACAAGAAGGGGATCGGAATGGAACCAATTGCAAAGAAGTTTGCATTGGCTGCCAGCAGCATGCTCCTGGCGGCAAGCGCCTTCGGCGCTACAACCATTGGTAATACCTCTGCAGACGACGTCACGCTCGACACGCAAAGTGCCGACGCCTTCGTCTTCAGCTCAGGCTGGAACCCGCAAGCGGGCCTGAGCGGCAACACCAGCGGATTGGGCGGCACATTCGATAGCTATGGCAGTGGCGATTGGACGTTGCTGGGCAAGCACGAAGGCGGCTCCGGCTCGGGCTTTAGCCTGTACAGCACGCTGGACTTCAGCTTCGATGTCGGCGACGGCAAGACCGGCACCTGGACTATTACCAATACCAGTGCCAACCAGAACGTTTCCCTCGACCTCGTGCTGTCACTTAAGGCGGCAAACGGCGCTGCTGCCTTCCTGTTCGACAACCAGACCATTAATGCAGGCCAGACCCTGAGCGGGACCTGGAATATCGACTGGTTCACGGGCAATAACCAGGCCAATCCCGGCTTTTCCAACCTGACCGTGTTCGGGCGCGAGATGGACGGCGTGACTACGCCGGTTCCCGAACCTGGTGAATATGCCATGTTGCTGGCGGGCCTTGGCCTGATCGGCCTGGTGGCGCGGAGGCGTAAAGCGCTGTAGACTCTTTGAAACGGTCGTGCTATTTTTCTGGCGCGACCATTTCAAGGAGACAGCATGGATCTGAACTACTCTGCCAGGGATGAAGCCTTCCGCGCTGAAGTGCGTGCATTCCTGGCAGCGAACCTGCCGGCCGACCTGCAAACCAAAGTCCGCAAGCATCTGCGCCTGAAGCGCGAAGACTATGTGCGCTGGCATAAGATCGTCGCCAAACAAGGCTGGGCGGCGCCGGCATGGCCGACCGAATTTGGCGGCCCCGGCTGGGATGCCACCCAGCGCCACATCTGGGAAGAGGAGTGCGCCATTGCCGGCACCCCGCCCATCCTGCCGTTCGGCGTCAATATGGTGGCGCCGGTCATCATGGCCTTCGGCAGCCCCGAACAGAAAGCTTACTTCCTCCCGCGCATCCTCGATTGCACCGACTGGTGGTGCCAGGGCTATTCCGAGCCGGGTTCCGGTTCCGACCTGGCTTCCCTGAAAACCACGGCAGTGCGCGACGGCGATCATTACGTCGTCAATGGCCAGAAGACCTGGACCACGCTGGGCCAGCATGCCGACATGATCTTCTGCCTGGTGCGCACCGACCAGAACGTACGCAAGCAGGAGGGCATTTCTTTCCTGCTGATCGACATGAAGAGCCCCGGCATCACTGTGCGGCCCATCATCATGCTGGATGAAGACCACGAGGTGAATGAAGTCTTCTTCGACAACGTGCGCGTACCGGTCGCAAACCTCGTCGGCCAGGAGAACAAGGGCTGGACCTACGCCAAATACCTGCTTGGCCACGAGCGCACCGGTATTGCGGCAGTGGGGCGTTCGAAGCGCGAACTGCTGTTCCTGAAGAAGATCGCGAACCGGCAGCAGAAGAATGGCAAGCCTCTGCTGCAAGATCCGCTGTTCGCGGCACGCGTGGCGAACCTGGAGATCGAGCTGATGGCGCTGGAGGTGACGGTATTGCGCACCATCGCGCAAGAGGCGCACGGCCCGGGGCCGCAGGCTTCGGTGCTGAAGGTGCGCGGCTCCGAGATCCAGCAGATGCTGACGGAGTTGATGGTGGAGGCCCTGGGCCCGCAAGCCTTGCCGTTCGATGCGGAATACCTGGATGGCGAGAGCGAACATGCGCTGGCCGGTGACGACGATGCCGCGCCCTTGGCTGCTTATTACTTCAACTTCCGCAAGACTTCGATCTACGGCGGTTCGAACGAGATCCAGAAGAACATCATCACCCAGATGATCCTGGGACTGTAAGGGGACGCCATGGACTTCACATTCAAGGAAGAGCAACAACAATTCGCTGACGCGCTGCGCCGCTGGGTCGACAAGGATTACAGCTTCGAGGCACGCAAGAAGATTATCCATTCGGAGAGCGGCGTTTCCGACCAGGCTTGGGGCTCGCTGGTGGAGCTGGGAATGCTGGCGCTGCCGGTGCCGGAGCAGCAGGGCGGTTTCAACGGCAGCGCGGTCGACATGATGGTTGTGATGCAGGAACTGGGGCGCGGGCTGGTAGTGGAACCTTATTTCGCCACCGTGTTTGGGGCTCAGTTCCTGAAGCTGGCCGGCGGCCAGGACGGCTTGCTGGAGCGCGTTGCCGCCGGTGAGCTGAAACTGGCGTGTGCGCTGGGAGAGCAGCAATCGCGCCACGCGTTGAACGACGTGCTGGCCACGGATGGCGCGGGCGCCGGCCGGATCACCGGCCGCAAGGCAGTCGTGCTGCACGGCGGCCAGGCCGGTGCGTTCATTGTGTCCGCCCGCAGCGCCGGGGCACAGCACGACACCGACGGGATCTCGCTATACGTCGTGCCGCGCGACGCGACCGGCGTACAGGTCAGCGACTACCGGACCATTGATGGCCGGCGCGCCGCAACGGTTGAGTTCAATGATGTACCGGGCACGTTGCTTGGCGGGCAGGGCAAAGGCTGGCCGCTGATCGAGGCTGCGACGGATTACGGCGCTGCGCTGCTTTGCGCGGAAGCGATTGGCGCCATGGACGCAATTTTTGCAACCACGCTGGAATACCTGAAAACCCGCCAGCAGTTCGGCGCCCCGATCGGTAAATTCCAGGCGCTGCAACACCGCATGGCCGACATGTTCATCCACCTCGAACAGGCGCGTTCGATGGCCATGCTGGCTGCGGTCAAGGTGGGTTCGAGCGACGACGAAGAGCGCCGCCGCGTGGTCTCCGCAGCCAAGGCAAGGGTTGGCCAGGCCGCGCGCTTCGTTGGCCAGCAGGCGGTACAGCTGCACGGCGGCATGGGGGTGACGGACGAACTGCCGGCCGCCCATTATTTCAAGCGTTTGGCGATGATCGAGGTCACGCTGGGCGATGTGGATCATCACCTGGAGCGCTTTGTCGCGCAGCCAGGATTCAAGGAGGCAGCTTGATGGCGCGTTTGGTACGTAACGTAGCGGAACTGGAAGCACTGGTCGGGCAGGAAGTGGGCGTTTCGGGCTGGGTCGACATCACGCAGGAAAGAGTCAACGCCTTCGGCGCCTCCACCAACGACGAGCAGTGGATCCACACCGATCCGGCGCGCGCCGCTGCCGAATCGCCTTATGGCGGCACCGTGGCCCATGGCTTCCTGACCTTGTCGCTGCTGCCTGGCCTGCTGCAGGATGCGGTGTTCATGGAAGACATGCGCATGGGCGTCAACTACGGCCTGGACAAGGTACGCTTTCCGGCGCCGGTTCCGGTCGGCAGCCGCGTGCGCGGCCGTGTGCTCCTGCGCAGCATCACCGCGGTGGCAGGCGGCCACCAGTTGGCCTGGGAAGTCACCGTTGAATGCGAGGGCAGCGAAAAGCCTGCCTGCGTCGCGGAATTCCTGATGCGGCGCTACTCCTGATCGCAATTGCCGACGCAGAATCGGTTGCGGCCATCTTTCTTGGCCTGGTACAGGGCGTTGTCGGCGCAGCGCACCAGCGCATCCGGATCACCAACCTGGCCTGGCATAAGCGTGGCCACGCCCAGGCTGACCGTTACCGTGTCGCTGGCCGATGACATGCGGTGCGGAATGGCCAGGGCGCGCACGCTCTCGAGGATGCGTTCCGCCACCGTTTGCGCTCCCGCCGCGTCGACCTGGGGCAGCAGGATGACGAACTCCTCCCCGCCATAGCGCGCCAGCAGGTCCGGCGAGCGGCCGGC
Source organism: Pseudoduganella sp. (assembly GCA_039593645.1). Lineage (GTDB taxonomy): Bacteria > Pseudomonadota > Gammaproteobacteria > Burkholderiales > Burkholderiaceae_D > Rugamonas. The sequence goes on along the minus strand of JBCNOX010000008.1, from coordinate 15,056 downwards.
GCATTGCAGCATGGTGTCGGCCACTTGTTTAAGGCAGGTGTCGCCGGCCTGGTGGCCGTAAGCGTCGTTGTAGCGTTTGAAGTGGTCGATGTCGATCATGATCACCGAGAGCGGCGCAGCAGCACGGGCGCAGCGCCGCCACTCGTTGCCGATTGCGTCGTCAAAGCTGCGCCGGTTGGCGATGCCTGTCAGCGCGTCGGTCAGCGTCATTTCACGCATGGCGTCGGACTGGCGTTTCAACGTGAGGTGGGTGCGGACACGGGCGCGCACCACGGCGACATTGAAAGGCTTGGTGATGAAATCGACCGCCCCCGCTTCCAGCGCACGCGTCTCGTCTTCGGGCGTGGTCAGAGCTGTGACGAAGATGATCGGGATATCGCGCACATCCGAGGCGGCACGCAGGGCGGCGCAGACCTGGTAGCCGTCCATGCCCGGCATGACCGCGTCCAGCAGGATCAGGTCTGGCTGGTGCTGGTGCGCCAGTTCCAGCGCCCGCTCGCCGTTCATGGCAAACAGCACTTCATGTTCCCCGCCCAGCACGTGGTTCAGGATCTGGATGTTTTCCATGGCGTCATCGACGATCAGCAGGCGCCCGTTGTGCGCCTGGTCGGTCCAGGTCATGCGGTTTCCTCCCGTTTCATGATTTCCTGAAGCCGCTGTTCGGCATCGGTGAAGTCGAGCGTTTCGATGGCGTTGGCAAGCCCTGGCAGCAGGTCGGGGCAGCGCTGTTCGAGAACCGGACTGAGTGCCTTGAAGGCTGCCAGCGCGCGCATATTGCTGTTCCTGAGCAGCATCCGCAGGTCGTCGAGGGCTTGCGGCAAGTTGGATACGGCGGTGCGGCTGGCGGCAGATGGCGCCGGAAGCGGCAGGTCGCGCGCCGCTTTGAACACCGTGGCCAGCGCCTGTTCCAGCGACAGCAGCAGGGCGGCAGCCGAGCTGTCCTGTCCTTCCGCAACGGCGGTTTCTGCCTGGGCGCTGAGGCGTGCCACCTCGGTGGCGCCGAGGTTGGCCGCCACCCCCTTCAGGCGGTGCAGCACACGCGTGGCGGCGTAGCGCTCGTCCTGCGCCAGGCAATCGCGCACTTCCTGCACGGCGTCGCCCTGCGAGTTCTCAAAGCGCTTGAGCAGGCCTGCAAAGGCGGCGTAGTTGCCGGCCACGCGCCGCAGCGCGGCTTCCAGGTCGATGCCGGGAATCATGGCCGGGCAACCGTTGCCGCGTGGTTCCGGGCGCGCACGGCCCGGCTGTCCATCGGCGGCCGGTTCCGGATGCAGCGGCGCGAGCCGGGTGAGGGTGGCGATCATTTCGTCGACGTCGATCGGCTTGGCAATATGCGCGTCCACGCCTGCTTCGATGGCGCGAATGCGGTCCTCCGGCATGACGTTGGCGGTCATCGCGACGATGGGCAGGCTGCGCAGGCCCATGGAGCGGATCGATTCGGTGGCGCGGTAGCCGTCCATGACCGGCATCTGCAAATCCATCAGTACCGCGTCAAAACGCTGCGGGTCGTCGCGCAGCATGTCCAGCGCGATCTCGCCGTTGGACGCGACTTCCACCAGCGCACCGCAGTGAAGCAGGATGTAGCGCGCCATTTCCTGGTTGATCTCATTATCTTCCACCAGCAGCACGTGCATGCCGGCCAGCCGGCCCGATAGCGCTGCGTGGCTGCTCTGGTGCTCCGGCAGGTTGGCGCCGGTGAGCGCGGCCAGGGCGGCATCGCGCAGGCGGGAAGGTGTAAATGGTTTGGCCAGCACGGCGTCGATCTGCAGGCTGTCTGCCAGGTGCAGCAAGTCGTCGCTGGAGCGCTCCGGTGCCATCATCACGACTTTGGGCAGCTCCATGCCTTCGTCGCGCGCCTGAACCAGCATGGCGATGCCGTCGGTGGCGGGCATCGCGCTGTCGACCAGCAGCAGGTCAAAGCGCCGCTTGCGCAGCGCCTGCAGGCCCTCGGCTGCGCTGGCAACCGTGGTCACGCTCCATTGCAGGTCCTTGCCGGAGTGCTGCAGAGCCTGCCGCGCGCTGGCGTTGTCGTCGACCGCCAGCACGGACAGCCCGCGCACGCCGGCCGGCGCATCCTGCTGGCCGCTGCCGGCAACGCGCTGCAGCGGGCAGGTGAAACGGAAGGTCGAGCCCCGGCCCAGGGCGCTTTGCACGGTGATCACGCCGCCCATCAGGTCCGACAGGCGGCGCGCGATGGCCAGGCCGAGCCCCGTGCCGCCAAAGCGGCGGCTGGTGCTGCTGTCGCCCTGCGAGAAGGCGTCGAACATATGGAGTTGCTGTTCGGCGGGAATGCCAATGCCGGTGTCGCGCACGGTAAATTCCAGCATCAGCGCATTGCCGCTGCCAGCCGTCTCGCGTACCGTCAGCACGACTTCGCCCCGTTCCGTAAACTTGATCGCATTCCCCAGGAGGTTGAGCAGTACCTGCTGCAGGCGCATCGCGTCGCCCACCATTTCCGCCGGCAGCGATGGGGAAATGTCGAACACCGGTTCCACGCCTTTGTCCCAGGCACTGTTCGCCACCAGCACGGCCGTTCCCGCCAACAATTGTTCGAGATGGAAGCGTTCCTGCTCGAGCTGGAGCTGGCCGGCCTCGATCTTGGAGAAGTCCAGCACGTCATTGATGACGCCAAGCAGGCTTTGCGTCGCAAGCTGGATCTTGCTGACATAGCTGCGCTCGCGCCGTTCCAGCGGCGCCTCTTCCAGCAAGCGTGCCAGCCCGGTGATGGCGTTCATCGGGGTGCGGATCTCGTGGCTCATATTGGCCACGAATTCGCTCTTGGCGCGGCTGGCGGCTTCGGCGCGGTCGCGCGCCCGCATCAGTTGCTCATTCAGCTCCTGCAATCTCAGTTCGCCGCGCTTAAGTTCCGTCACATCCGAGCCCAGGGCGTAGAATCCGCGCACCGCGCCCGACTCGTCGCGGTCGGGAATGAAGTTGATCCAGGCATAGCGCGGCTCTCCCGACGGCAGTTCCAGCTCGCGCAGGAAGTGCTGCGGGCTGCCATCCAGCACCGCATTGATCTGCGGCCGGATCTCGGCCAGCAGCCTGTCCGGCAGCACACGGTCGATCGTCTCGCCCATGGCCTGCTCCAGCGTCTTGCCGAACCAGGCCAGGAAGTATTTATTGGCGAAATGGCAGCGCAGTTCCGCATCCCAATAGGCCACCAGGCCGGGCAGGTTTTCGGTCACGGTGTGCAGGAAGCTGGTGCTGCGCGCAAGGCTCAGCGAGGTTTGCTGCAAGGCTTCGTCCGCGCGCTTGCGGTCTGTGATGTCGAGCGAAATGCCCAGCAGGTGGGTGGCGACGCCCTGTTCATTGCGCAACGCGACCTTGCGGGTAGTCAGGTAGCGCATTTCGCCGGCGGCGATGCGTACCGCTTCCTCCGGAATCTCCATCACCTGCTCGGACGCCAGCACTTTGCGGTCCGCTTCCTGGAAGGCTGCCGCCTGCTCCGGCGGGAAGAAATCGCGGTCGCTCTTGCCCAGCAAGTCCTCGCGCGGGCGGCCAAGCAGCAATTCACCCTGGCGGTTCAGCAGTTCGAAGCGCAGGTGCTGGGCGTCCTTGACGAAGACCATGGCCGGCATGTTCTCCAGCACGGACTTGAACAGGGCTTTGGACTGGCGCAGTGCCGCTTCCGTTTCCTTCTGCTGGGTGATATCCATCACCACCGTCGTAATGCCGACCATTGCCCCGTCTGCGCCGAAGACCGGGAAGTAGCCGGTGAGGAAGTGGCTGCTGCGGCCGGGGCGCGACGCGGTGCTGCCGGAGATCTCGTCGTTGGGCACGGCCTGGCCGCTTGCCAGCACCTTGCGGTAGGCCTGGTTCACCTGCGCCACCAGGCTGCGATCGGTGATCACTTCATCGAAGCGCCGGCCGATATGGTCGTTGACCGCCAGCCCGTTCATCGATGCCAGGTAATCGTTGATCATCAGGATGCGCAGGCGGGTGTCGACAAAACTCAGGCCGACCGGCGCCGTGGCGTAGATGGTTTCCAGCAGGGCGTTGGAGTTCTCCAGTTGCTGCGTGCGCTCTTCGACCACGCGTTCCAGGTCTTGCCGGTGGCGGATCAGGTCACGGTCAAGCCGCAGCAAGGTGTCGCCAATCCGGCGCGCCTCCTCGAACCACACGCGGGGTGCTTCGATAGCGGCGCCGCTCGCCAGCGACTGGGCGGGCGCGTGCAGGGCGTCGATCGAGCTTGCGATGCGGCGTGCCGCCACGGCCGCTGCGGCAAAGCCGGCCAGGACCAGTGCCGCCAGCACGGCTGACAGTCCGAAGAACAGGCCATCGAAAGCTAGCAGCGCTTCCGGCCCGGGCCCTGCGACCGCCACGCTCCAAGGGCTGTCGGCGCTGCGCAGGTAGCCGACCTGCAGCGGCAGGCCATGCAAGGCATCGGCCGCCGGCTGGCCGCTGGCCCGGCCATCGTCATGGCTGCGGGCGAGCAGCTTGCCGTCGGGCGCCACGACCGCGATCACGGTACCAGGGGGCAGCTGCAATTCCTCGGCTATCTTGTCCAGTGCGTCGCCAGGCAGCAGCACGCTCAGCGCCGCATGAGGCTTGCCGGGACGCTGGATTGGCACGTCGACTGCCAGGTGGGCCGGTTCCTTGCCATTGGCGCGCAGCAGGCTGACGGCGGAACGTGCGTTCGGCGCGAACTTGATGCGGGCAGCATTGGCGGCGCGGTCGATCGGCAGGTCTTTGCCGGCAATCAGCTGTACCGCGCTGTTTTCCGTGAACAGGATATGGGAGTGGTAGGGCAAGGCAGGCGGCAGGGCGCCGGCCCCCTGGCTGCGCAGCGCTACCAGGTCGCCGCTGCGGGCGCTGGCACCGCTGGCCAGGGTGAGGGCCGCTGCTTCGGCCGCCAGCAACTGGCGGTCGACGATGGCCGCTGCAGCGCGTTCGATGCGCTGCAGTTCCAGTTGCGCCCGGCCCAGGTCGCGCTGCTGGAAATACACCAGTAACAGCGCCAACGCCAGCAGCGCCGGGGCGGCGCAGGCCGCGGCCAGCAGCGCAATCTGCGACCGCAACGGCGGCAAGGGCTTGCTGGATTCGTCCTGCACGGCACATCCTTCCGGAAGAGTGACTGCAGGGTGATGATAGCTTAGCTTGGCTTGGGCGAGAAGCGCGCAATCTCCAGCTTGGCAATCGCGTTGCGATGCACTTCATCGGGGCCGTCGGCCAGGCGCAGCGTGCGGTTGCCGGCCCACTGGTAGGCCAGCGGGAAATCGTCCGATACGCCTGCCGCGCCGTGGGCCTGGATCGCCCAGTCCAGCACCTGCTGCGCGACATTGGGCGCCAGCACCTTGATCATGGCGATTTCGGACTGGGCGACCTTGTTGCCGACCGTGTCCATCATATAGGCCGCCTTCAGCGTCAGCAGGCGCGCGGTATCGATCCTGATGCGCGATTCCGCGATGCGTTCGCGCCACACGCCCTGGTCGGAAAGACGCTTGCCGAATGCAACCCGGGAGGCAAGGCGCTGTACCATCAGTTCCAGCGCGCGTTCGGCCACGCCGATGGCGCGCATGCAGTGGTGGATGCGGCCCGGGCCCAGGCGGCCCTGGGCGATTTCGAAGCCGCGGCCTTCGCCCAGCAGGATATTCGAGGCCGGCACCCGCACGTTCTCGAACACCATTTCGCAGTGGCCGTGCGGCGCGTCGTCGTAGCCGAATACCGGCAGGGGACGCAGCACGGTCAGGCCCGGCGCATCCGCCGGCACCAGGATCATCGATTGCTGCGCATGGCGCGGCGCGTCGAAGTCGGTCTTGCCCATGGTGATGTAGACCTGGCAGCGCGGATCGCCGGCGCCCGAGATCCACCATTTGCGGCCATTGATCACGTAGTGGTCGCCATCGCGCTCGATGCGGGTTTCGATATTGGTCGCATCGGAGGAGGCTACTGCCGGTTCGGTCATGGCGAAGGCGGAGCGGATCTCGCCGCGCAGCAGCGGTTCCAGCCAGCGCTGCTTGTGTTCCTCGGTGCCGTAGCGCTCCAGGGTTTCCATATTGCCGGTGTCCGGCGCGGAGCAGTTGAACACTTCCGCCGCCCATGGCACGCGGCCCATGATTTCGCACAGCGGCGCGTAATCCAGGTTGGACAGGCCTTCCGGTGCGCGGCTGGAACGGGGCAGGAACAGGTTCCACAAGCCCTGTTCGCGCGCCAGCGGCTTGAGGCGCTCAATCAGCTCGGTGGGAATCCAGCGGTTGCCTTTTTCCCGGCCATTGCGCTCCACCTCTTCGTGAAAGGCCTTTTCGTTCGGGTAGATATGCTGGTCCATGAAGGCCAGCAGGCGTGCCTGCAATTCCTTGGTGCGCGAGGAGTAGTCGAAGTCCATGCCGGTTCCCTTATTCGATTGCCTTGCCCTGGGCGTAAGCCCAACCCATCTCCGACATCGGGCGCGCCAGCTTGCCCGATTCCAGTGCCTGCGCGCTGGAGGCCGTGCCGTCCACGTAGCGCTTCATAATGCCCTGCATGATGCTGGCCAGGCGGAACATATTGAAGCCGAGGTAGAAGTTGAAGTCTTCCAGGCGGATCGCCTTGCCGGTGCGTTCGGCGTAGCGCGCAATGTATTCGCGCTGCGATGGAATGCCGAGCGCTTTCAGGTCCAGGCCGGCGATGCCGCGGAACTGGCCCGGCTCGATGTGCCAGCTCATGCAGTGATAGCTGAAATCCGCAAACGGGTGGCCCAGCGTCGACAACTCCCAGTCGAGCACCGCCAGGATGCGCGGTTCGGTGGGGTGGAAGATCATGTTGTCGAGGCGGTAGTCGCCATGCACGATGGAGGTGTCTTCGCCGGGCGGGATATTGGCCGGCAGCCAGGCGATCAACTGGTCCATCGCCTCGATGGTTTCGGTTTCGGATGCCTTGTACTGCTTGCTCCAGCGCTCGATCTGGCGCTGGAAGTAGTTGCCCGGCTTGCCGTAGTCGCCCAGCCCGATGGCGTTGTAATCGATGGTGTGCAGCTGCGCGATGACGCGATTCAGTTCGTCGTAGATCGCGGCGCGCTCGGCCGGCGTCATGCCCGGCAGTGCCTGGTCCCACAGCACGCGGCCTTCGACGAATTGCATGACGTAGAAAGCGCGGCCGATGACCTCTTCGTCCATGCACAGGCAATACTGGCGGGCCGCCGGGAAGCCTGCCTTATGCAGTGCATCCATCACGCGGAACTCGCGTTCGATCGCATGGGCCGATGGCAGCAGTTTGGCGGCCGGCGCCGGCTTGGTGCGCAGCACATAATGCTGCCCGCCGATTGACAGCTTGAAGGTGGGATTCGACTGGCCGCCCTTGAACTGCTCGACCTTCAATTCCCCTTGCGGATAGCCCTCGACGTGCTGGCGCAGGTATGCGTCCAGCGCGGCGGTATCGAAACGGTGGCGCTCCGACACTTCCTTGGTGCCCATGAATTCTTCGAACATATTGCCTCCTTCCGAACGATCGTACTATTTTTGTGGGCGGGAAAGCAAGCGCGATTTGGAATATTCGTTAAACAGCTGTTCCATCGTGGTGCTGCGGGTCGCGGTATGCAGGGGCGCCGGCGGGGCGTAGTTCGAAAAGCGCACGATCCAGTCATGTGGCTCCCGGCCCACGTCCAGCGCATTGATGCAGCCGGCCGCCTGCGACAGGTTGCCAAGGAACAGGCGCTGGCCGCCGGTCAGCGCATAGGAAAGGATGGCGCGGTTGACGCCGCCGTGCAGGGCCAGCAGCACGGTGTCCCAGCTGTCGTCGGCGAGCAGCCTGGCGATGGCGGGGTGGATGCGGTCCATCAGTTCGCCCACCGACTCGCCGCCCAGGAAGCGGCGCTGTTCCGGCACCACGCCTTCGAAGGCGCCCGTGAACGCTTCGCGCAGCTTGTCGTCCGCGATGCCGGACAGCTTGCCGCCGCGGATTTCGGCCAGTTCCGGCCAGGTTTCGAGTTCGGCCTGCTGGCCGGTTTCCGCCAGCACGCGCGTTGCGGTTTCGACGGTGCGCGGCAGGCCGGAGACGATCACCCGGTCGAAGCGGATGCCATCGGCGGCGAAGGCCTGGCCGGCGGCAGCAGCCTGCGCACGGCCTGCTTCATTCAGCGGCACGGTTTCGGGAAGGTAGGGTTTGCCGGCTTCGTCGAAGTATGTAACGCTGCCATGCCGCATCAGGAAGACGCGGCGCCGTTCGGGATTTGCTGTCATAGGCTTTCAGAAGAAGATTGCAAGGCGCGTAATGATGGTTCCGTTATTAGTATAAGGCCCAGTCGCGCGCACGTTGCCGGAATCGGGCTTGCCGTCATCCAGCTTGGCGTCAATCTGCTCCGCGAACGTGTCGGGCAGGTTGTCGAAGCGGATGCCGTTGCCGCCCCGGCCGCCCACCACGTCGTTGTAGATGTACACGGCGCCGCCCTGGGCGCTGGTCATGAAGTCCGTGGTGCCGTTATAGGAGCCGGTGATCAGGCCGGCCATGGCCAGGTGCTGCGGCGCCAGCTGGTACTCCGTGATCTGCCCGTCGCCGTTGCCGTTGCCGGCCGCGCCGGGAACATGGGTAGTGGCCAGGATGTCGTCGCCCGGCAGGGCGCGGAAGCGGTCCTGGTAGGCGTTGACGGCCGCCTGCAATGCGGTGGCCTGCTGGATGATGCTTTTCACCTTGGCGCTGTCGATCAGCGCCTGTCCTTTCAGCACGCCGCCTAGCAGCAGGCCGATGATGACCAGGACGATGGCGATTTCAACGAGGGTAAAGCCGCGCTGTCTCATGGCGTTCTCCTTGGGTTGTGTCTCATGGCAGCCGTTGTGCTGCAAGCATTCGGTTGAACAGGATGTTGGGCGACAGCCAGACCACGATGTCGTCGTAGGCGCCGCCCGGGGCGGCCGGATTGTCGGCGCGGTCGCGCGCAATGAACATGCGTCCGTCGGCCTGGAAGTTGGCCTTTTCGTCGACGTTGCCCTGGCCCATGTCGGCGGCCTGCACCCCGACGTCGCTGAAGGCGCCGAAGCCGTTGCGTCCTTGCGACAGCACCACGGCGGGAATGTCGTTCTGGGCGCTGGCCGCGACCAGCGCGCCGGTCGCATCGCGGCTGGCGATGGTGATGTCGCGCGGCGTGTTCAGGCGAAACAGCGCGCCGCTGTCGCTGAAGGCCGGCGTGACGCTGTAGACGTAGAGGTGCTGCCAGGCGTCGAGCTTGGGCAGGCCGAGGGTCGCCCATGGCAGGAAACCGAGACGGCGCTCGTTGCTGCAGCGGGTGCCGGCGCGGTCTTCCAGGCCGTTCGAGGCGGAGATGGCGGGACAGGGCAGGTAGCCGTTGCGGGCCGCGAATCCGGCCAGGGCATCGCGCGCTTCTTCCAGTGCCTTGGCGGTGTCGGCGGCGCGGCGCTGCTCCAATTGCGCCGACAGGGGCGCCAGCATGCCGCCCAGCAGCAGGCCGACGATGACCAGCACGATCGCCATTTCAACCAGGGTAAAGGCGCTTTGCTTTCTCATGGCAGTGTCTTGGCGGCCGCCATCCTTTCGTAGAGTGTGTTCAGCGGGACCACAGCGAGCAGGTCGTCGAACGCTCCGCCCGGTGCGTTTGCTTCCGCGCTGCGGGGGCGCTGCATGAAGCTGGTAGTTGCCAGCAGGTTGCCGGCTTCGTCCTGGCTGTCGGGCGCATCGCTGCGGCCGCGCGAGAGGATCACGGCAGGGGCGCATTGCGCGGCCAGCGAGCAGGCTTCCTGGCCGGCGACGAAGAACAGCTTGCCGTTGGCGTCGCGCGACAGCACACGTTTGCTGGCGATGAGCGCGGTCCGCGCCAGCGGGGCGACCGTGAATGCGGGGGTTACGCTGTAGCGCAGCTGGTGGCCCCAGTTGTCCTGCGCCGGCAAGCCGAGGTCCATCCATGGCAACAGGCCGGTGCAGTCCGCCTCGTTCGCACAGGGAGTCACGCGCTCGCGCCCGGACTCGCCGGCTCCCGCGCTGGCTCCCGCCGGGGCAAAGGGCGCTGTGGCCGGTGGCGCAGGGCGCGGCAGGCGGCCGTGGGTTGCCGCGAATCCGATCAGCGCTTCGTTGGCCTGCGCCAGCAATGCGTACGTGCGTTCTTCGCGCACGCGTTCGACGCCGCTGCCGCCGAATGCCGACAGCAGGACTGCCGCCATCCCCACCGTGGCGATCAGCAGGAGCGTCAGCAGCGCGGCGCCGCGCTGTTTAGCGTGCGGCTTCATGCACTTCTCCAGTGGCGGGATCGTAGCGCTGTCCCGGCTTGAGCACGACAGACCGGCCGTCGGCCTGCAAGGTCACCGAGCCGCGCATCACGCCGCCCGGCGGTGCGGGTTGCGCTTCGCCGTTGACGATGATCATGGTCGGTCCATTGCTGCGGCGGATGACGCCTCCCAGCCGAAGCCCCGGCTGCTCCGCTTCGCCCCCGCCCGCATCGCCGGCCGCAGCGCTCGCGGGGCCTGCACCAGCGCCGGCTTCGGGCGCCGCTGCCGGTGGACAGCCCGGCGCCGACCCGGGCGGACAGCCGGCCGATGCGTCCATCCCCGGCGCCAGCGGACCGCCGCCCGGCGCCTGGACGCCCGGGCCAACGGCTCCGGCTGCCACGCCGCGCGCCGCCCCGGCCTGCCCAGTGCTGCCGGCAGGCGGCGCCTGGTTGCGCTGGGCATCGAGCTGTGCGCGCTCGACCGGTGTAGTGAACAATCTCCCCATGCTGACGAAGCCCTGCGCGCCAGCCTGCGACGCCAGCAGCAGAAGCAATGCTGGCAGGCCCGCTTTCACGACGTCCCTCTCTTAGGACCGCTGGGCGCCGCGGCCGGCGTCAGGGTCAGCCAGTTCAAGGTGCAATCGGCGTTCAACGTCGGCGCCAGCACGCCCGCCACCGGCGCGCCACCGGCGCTGCGCCGGATCACACAGTCCTGCACTGCAAAGGTGCCGGTCAGCCGCAAGTCGGAAAGGAAGTTCAGCAAATCCAGTTCATGCAGCAAGTCCATGTGCAGCACCATGCGGCTGCCCAGCAAGGCATAATCGCCGGTCGGCAGCGTAGTCTCCAGCCGGTACGGTTGCTGGACCTCGATCTCGTAAGTCAGGGGCAGCAGGCGCCGCTGCTCCTGTATCTGCCGGATCGCCTCTACCCAGTCCAGCCTCCGCTCCGGACCCACCAGGCCCCTGCGGCGCAGCTCCACGAAGTGCGGCTGGTACTGCCGGATTTCCTCCTTTTCCGTCTCCGCATGGGCCAGGCGCAGGCGCGCGCCATCGCGCTCCAGCAAGGCTGCGGCCTCCTGGAAATGCGCGTGCCGCAAATGCCAGGAACTCGCAAACACGGCAGCCAGTGAAACGGCCAGCGTGGCCAGGAACACCAGCACGGCATTGCGCAGCAATGAAAACTCGCGGAACAGGATCATGGCGCCCACCTGAGATTCAGTGTGAATTTCGACCGTTCGCCCAGGCCGGCCGGCGCGCCCGCCTTGCCACTGAGCTTGACGTTCGGCCGTATATCGAACGGCAGCTGCTCGATTTCCACCGCCATGCCCGGCGTGCGTGCCAGCTCCTGTGCGAAACGGTTCATGCTGAGCAGGACGCTGCGATAGTCGTCCTGCTCCACCAGTACCTCGGCCTGCAGCCGTACCTGCTGCGGCGGCGCCTTGGGAATCCCGATCAGCATGGACGATTGCGGCGCCACCAGCGCCGGTGTGGTGGCAGCGCCCGGGAAAGCGCTGCTGGCGGTGACCGGCACCGCGCCCGGCGCGTTGGCGCGCCAGTCGAGCTGCGTCAGCCTGATTTGCGGCGAACGTTCCAGCGCTTCGCTGACGACCGCCATCACTGTCTGCGGCCACGGCCCCTGGCGTGCCACCATTTGCGCGATCTGGACGGCTGCCTTCATGTTGGCGGTCTTGTCGACGGCAGGCGGCATGCTCGACATGCTGCTCTTGTACGCGGCCGTGAAGGCCTGTGTCTCCTGCTGCAATTCCTGCGTGTGCGTACGGGCCAGCGAGTAGCCGATGATATTCGCGCCAGTCCATACCAGGCCGCAGGCCGCCAGCACCGCGCTCGACGCATACAGCGATTTGCGCGCGCGCCACAGGCTGTAATAGCGCTGGCGCGGCCCTAACGGGTAGTGGCTGGGCGGCGAAATGCGCGCGGCCAGCCCAAGCAGCAACTGATCGGGATTGTCGGAGGCCGCCAGCTTTTGCCGGGCCGCCGCTTCCTCCAGCGGCAGCACCCGCCAGTCCAGCAGCGGCGCGATGTTCGCCGCCGGCGGCGAAGCGATGCGCGCCAGCGGCAGCAGGGCCAGCACCTGCAAGGGCAGGTCGCGCGGCAGCATATGCGCGCCGACCAGGAACTGGCGGGTTCGCTCGGCCTCCTGCTCGGCGCTTGCCGCGGCTTGCGCCAGCCGCGAGAAGCGCACGCGGCCGTGCTGGAAATAGGTCTGCCGGATGCCGCTGGCATGCTCCGTCACCAGCAGGAGATGCGGTTCCTGGCGCGCTTCGTCCGTCAGCAAGGCAGCGCTGAGAAGTGCAGGGGTGTAGAGCGCCGCCAACGGAATGCGCTGGCTTTCCAGTGCATCGAGCCAGGGCGCCAGCATGGCCGGATTGGTCAGGGCGGAAAACAGCACGATATCGTCGCGCCGTCCCTCATCCTCCCGGCCTTGCACGTGCGCGCAGCGGAAAGGCGTATCGCGCCACGATTGCGCCAGGCGCCGGTCGCGCATCGCCATGCCGGCCCGCCCCGCCACATGGGGCAGCAGGTGGCGCTGGAAATCCTCTTCCACCAGGTCCGCCAGCATCAGGGCAGGGGTATCCTCCCGCCCCTCCAGCCAGGTGGAAAACTGCTGCAAGCCGCCTGGCGTATGGTCGAAACACGGCCCGGTTCCAAGGCTGCCTTTTTCCCAGAGCCAGCAGCAAAGCCGTTCGCCAGTCAGGTGCAGGAGTAGTTTGCGGGTCATGGCTCAAATCCTGATTGAACTGATGGTGTCGTAAATCGGCCCAAGCACCGAGAGCATGATCCAGCCAAGCAGGATGCCCAGGACTACGGTCATTGCCGGCTCGATCATGGACTGCATGCGCTCGATCCGTTCGCGCACTTCCCGGTTGTAGAAGTAGGCCACGTTGCGCAGCGTCGCATCCAGGGCGCCGGTCGATTCGCCGACCCGCAGCATGCGCACCACCAGCGGCGGGAAAAGTTCGACCTGCCTGAAGGCCGCGGCAACGGTATGGCCTTCCGATATCAGCTCGCGGGCACGGCGCATGGCGGCGGCCACCACGCGATTGCCGGCAATGCCTTCCGACAGGCGGATGCACTCGAGCACAGGAATCCCGGCGGCATACATCAGCGCGAAATAGGTGGCAAAGCGCGCCATGATCAGCTTATGCAGCACCGGCACGGCGCGCAGCATCAGGCGGTCAAACGCGAACGCCGTCCTTTCGTTGTGCCGCAGCTGCCAGCGCAGGAATTGCCAGGCCACCACGGGCACCGCCAGCAGCAGATACCAGTAATGGATGAAAATGTCGGACAAGGCAATCAGGGCGCGCGTATGCAGCGGCAATTCCTGGCCCATGTTCTTGATGAAGGCTGTCAGCTGCGGCACCAGGTAGATCATCAGGAAGAACATCACGGCGCTGACGATCACCAGCACGAAGGCGGGGTAGGTGATCGCCTTGCGCGCCTGCGCCGCCAGCTCGTCCTGCCATTTCAGGTTTTCCGCCAGGTCGCGGAACACCTCATTGACTTTGCCGCTTTGCTCGCCTGCGCGTACCAGGCTGGTAAAACTCTGGTCGAACACTTCCGGGTAGGACGCCAATGCGCTGGAGAGCTGCAAGCCGCCCTCGATCTTCTCCACCAGGTCGGTGATGATCTCCCGCAGGCGCAGGTTGTCGGCACCGTCGCGCAGGTCGCGCAGGCCGTCCAGCATCGGCACGCCGGCGCTGCTCATCTGCTCCAGGTGGAAGCAGAAGTTGATCAGGTCGCGCCGCGTGATGCGCTGGCCGCCGATGCGCAGCCTGCGCTGGCGCGTTTCGCGGTAGTCGATCAGGTCCAGCGCCATGCGCTGCAGGCGCAATTCGAGGTCCGGCACGTTATGCGCGTCCATATTGCCCGGCACGATGCTGCCGCTGGCGTCCATGGCACGGTAGATGAACTGTGGCATGTCAGCTCAACCTGTCAGTGAGGTCGACCACGCGCGACACCTCGTCCAGCGTGGTCAGGCCTTCCAGCACGCGCCGCATGCCGTCGTCGACCAGCGAGCGCAGGCCGGCGGCGCGGGCGGCATTGCGCAGTTCGCGCGCCGGCGCGCGGCGCGCCACCATTTCGTCCAGTTCACCGGTCATGCGCAGCAGCTCCATGATGGCCATGCGGCCCTTGTAGCCCTGGTGGGCGCAGCGGTCGCAGGCGCCGGCCCGGTAGATGGTGGCGGGCGGGTGGTCGGCGGGGAGGCCAAGCAGGCGCCGTTCCAGCTCGTCGGCTTCCACGGCCTGGCGGCAGTGCGGGCACAGCTTGCGTACCAGGCGCTGGGCGATGATGCCGATGATGTTCCCGGCCAGGACGTCGGCCACGACGCCAAGGTCCAGCAGGCGCGGGATGGCGCCGACTGCGGAATTGGTGTGCAGCGTGGAATAGACCTGGTGGCCGGTCATGGCGGCGGCCAGGGCCATGTCGGCGGTCTCCTTGTCGCGGATCTCGCCGACCAGGATCACGTCCGGGTCCTGGCGCATCATGGAGCGGATGCCGTCCGCGAAGCCCAGCTTGGCCGATTCGTTGACGGAAGTCTGGCGGATCTGGTGCATCGGGTATTCGACCGGGTCCTCCATGGTCATGATGTTCACCGACTCGGTGTTGATGTGGTTCAGGATCGAATACAGGGTGGTGGTCTTGCCGCTGCCGGTGGGGCCGGTGACCAGGATCAGGCCATCTGGCCGGGCAATCATCAGCTTCAGTACGTCGAGCTCGTGCTCGGCCAGTCCAAGCTTGTCCAGCGGGACGATGCCTTTCTGGCGGTCCAGCACGCGCAACACGATGTTTTCGCCATGGGTGGTGGGCTGGCTGCTGGCGCGGAAATCGATCTGGCGGCCGGAAAACTGGATCGAAATGCGGCCGTCCTGCGGCGCACGCGTCTCGGCGATGTTCATATGGCTGAT
>JBCNOX010000079.1:0-13668 GCA_039593645.1 Pseudoduganella sp. | reverse complement strand
GCGGTCGCGGAACACGCCAAAGAAGGCTTCTTGCGCGACGAGGCGTTCCAACCGAGCTGGGTGGCCGCATACCGACCCACTGACGAAGACGAAAGCACGATGCGACTGCATGGTATTGACTATATCGAGGGCCACTTCCTTTACGGTGGCTATCGATACGGTCAACTGTGTGACGCGGTCGCGTTTGCTGCCGAACATCCGAACTTGTAGGGCCGTGGTCGCGAAGGAGCGCCCGTATGGAGCTGTATCTGCAATGGATGGCTGAAGGACTACTCGCGCTGAGCTGGTGGCAGCTCCTGCTGATCGGGCTGGTGACGACGCATGTGACGATCATCGCGGTCACAGTCTACTTGCACCGGTGCCAGACGCATCGCTCGCTGACATTACGCCCGCTCGCGGCCCATTGTTTCCGCTTCTGGCTATGGCTGACGACAGGGATGGTGACGCGCGAGTGGGTGGCGGTGCATCGCTGCCATCACGCCCATTGTGAAACCGAGAGGGACCCGCACAGCCCAGTGGTGGTCGGAATCAACCAGGTCCTGTGGCGCGGCGCCGAACTGTACCGGGACGCGACAAGTGACCCCACGCTGGTGGATCGCTACGGCGGTGGGGGACCGGCTGATTGGCTGGAACGACGGATCTACGGCCGCTACACCTGGCAAGGCGTTGGCTTGCTGCTACTGATCGAGCTGGTCTTGTTCGGGGCGCCAGGCCTGACGCTGTGGGCTTGCCAGATGATGTGGATTCCGTTCCTGGCCGCCGGGGTTGTCAACGGCTTGGGGCACTATGCCGGCTACCGCAATTACGACTGCAAGGAAGCCGCCACCAACATCGTACCGTTTGGCCTGCTGATTGGCGGGGAAGAGCTGCACAATAACCATCATACTTTTCCGACTTCTGCAAAATTCTCGGTTCGCTGGTTCGAACTCGATATCGGCTGGGCCTATATCAGTCTGTTGCGGTGGTTGCGCCTGGCAACGCTGCGCCGCCCACCAGAACGCTTGAGGCGATGCGCGGGGCAGTTCGTGCCGACTCGGGTGACCTTGAAGCTGGTCCTGGGCAATCGTGCGGTATTGATGCGCGAGCTGACCGTCCTGACTTTGGACGTGTTTCGGGCTGAACGCATGGGACTGGCGCAGTTGATCCCCCACGCGGCGATGGTCCAGACGAAGCGTCTGCTGCGGCGCGCACCGTGTCGGCTCACCGGAACGCAAAAGGTGGAGTTGGAACAGGTGCTCGTACACAGCACACGACTCAATACCATGCATGTGGCGCGGCAGGCGCTGGAGAAGTTATGGGACCGTTCGCCGGCAACGCAGGAAGAACTCCTGACAGTCCTGCAAACCTGGTGCGTGGATGCGGAGCGCTCCGGACCGCGCCCGCTACAGCGATTTGCCCGGCATTTGGCGAGTTATGGATAGGAACATGAATCTTGCATTGATTCACTCGACGGCGTGCCGGGAATTGCTCAATGAGGGAGACCTGGAGGACGCGGTACGCTATTGCATCGCTCAGGGCATTGAGCCACCAGTCCCGCCATGCAGCAGGCTTTCCACCGACTACGAGCGGTGCGTGGACCTGGCAAAGGAGACCTTGTCGGACTACGGCTGGTGGGAAAAACGGTTAAAGGTCCGCAATACGCGAGAACGCAGGCAGGCTGAAATGCAGGAACACTCAGGTGCGAAGCCCCGGCCGCCCTCCGGTGCGGCCACACGCTGATGCGATGTTTTATGCCGGCTGGCGCCGGCCTGGCGATGTCTTAGCGGGATGGACCCCGCAGTGTTCCACTGCCTCCAAGGAACGATTCCAAAGTCACGCTGGCCTGGCGTACATCGTGTGCCGTGACGGATGCGCATTCAACGCAAGTGGCAGTCGCGTAGCGGCTGCGCTGAGACGCAGTGGGCAGGTGCTCGATAGTGTGAACATGGCGTTCGACGAGCGCCGTAAGTCACGCAGCAATGGGGCGCGACGCAAGAAGGAGCCGGCTATGCAACGCTATCGTGGCTACGAAATTGACTGTTCGACCGTCAGGGCGACTTTGGGCAAGCCTAGCGCAAAATGGTACTGCCAAATGAGCATCAGGAAAGTCGGTGATCCGATCCCGACGCGATACCAGGTCACAGTGATTGCCTGGACCATGCGCTCGGCGAGTGTGCTCGGCCTGCATGGTGCGAAGGAACGCATCGACGATGCGCTCGGAATCGAAGTGCTTGCTAGAGATCCTCCTCGCGTTCATTGACCAGGTTGTAGGGCGCAGCAATGGTCAATGCGAAGTGCGTTAGCTCTGTGTTCCGGGCCTGCCGGTGTTACCGATCGCGCGAAGAGCGGGCGTAACCTAACGATGTTTGCGGACGAACGACGTGCGTCGGGGAGGTGTCGGCATGCGATTTCTATCGGGGCGAGTCTCTGCTGCCAAAGCGCGACACCATCGCCAGCAACTCTTCCAGTGCTACGGGCTTCGTCAGGCGGGACACCATGTGTGCGTGTGCCATGGCTTCTCGACTACCGGGGCCATCCCAACCGGTCCATGCAACAATGGGTAGTTCTGCGCATTGGGGAAGGGCATGCATGGCAATCGCGGTTTCATAGCCGTCCATGTCAGGCATTTGAATGTCGAGGAACACAATATCCGCAGGCCAGTTGGCCAGCAAGGCAACCGCTGAAGCCCCGTCATAGGCAACCTTGTGGTCAATGTGATAGAGACTCAGAAGCTGGGAAACCATGTCGACGGCGTCCTTGTTGTCGTCGACTAGCAGGACCCGGGCGTTGAAGTGATTCATGACTCTCTCCTTGCGTCATCGCGACTCCTTCGCAACGGGCTTGAGAGAGGAAATGGCTTAGCGGGCTGGAAACTCAGATTACACCAATCGTGTCATGGGCCCCGCACGTTTCGGAACGAGGCATGATGACAAGGCTGAATGCTAACGAGAAATTGTGTAAAGCGTTGTGGCGTTGCATTGTACGTAGGCGAGACCCGCCTGATGTGCGCTCATTTGCGCAGCGGGCGGCGTTTGAAAGGGAGGGGTGTCGGGGCATTCTCGGAAAAGATGTCGTAGTGCCCGATGCGCCCCGCGGGGCGCGTCCCCAGGGCCTTTCCTTTCCCGTCGACCATGTGGCGCGCCTGAAGAAGATTCAAATGATGCGCCGCGTGCGCGATCTGCAGGTTGTGCTGGCAAATGTCGTGCCCAGGTGCAAGGCGGGCGAAGGCGCAGGCGTCGTCCAGGCAATCGTAGCGATAGGCACCATAGAAATAATGTCCTGCAACAAATACGACACCGAACTGTTGCATCAGCAGAAGATCGTCGGCGGAAGGGGATGGAACCCGCTTCGTGGGTACGCTCTGCGTTGAAGGTGGCGCATTGGAAGGGTGAAGGAGCATGAGCTGCGCGTAATTGTAGGCATCGATAAAGTTCTCGTACGCGTAGCCGCGATACAGGTAGTCACGCCCATTGAACCGGATAGAGCCCGGTCCAGAACCAAACGTGCCTGCCGCACGTCGATAGTAGTGATAAGTTGCCATGCCAGCACACTTGCTGCGTCGTCGCTGTTACTGCAGCGCCCGCATCAGCCAAATTGCCACGAAAGCGGTGACTTCAGTGTACGCCGATTCGCAGCTTCTCGCTTGGCGGCGCTGACATGTCTCGCTGTGCTGGCGAAGGCTCGAATAGTCCACATCTCACGATAGGTATCCGTGTTACTGTCGGCGTCCATCGACTGCGGAGGGTGGAACGAGGTAACCAGGGATAGGCGTCAGGCCGTTCTCGGGAAGTCGGGCCAGGGTCCAAGGAAAGCCGGTCTGCTGCGCCAGCCAGGCGCAGGCTTCATTGGTGGCGGCCCGGAAAGGAAGTTCGATATCGCTCATCCGCTGTTTCTAACGGTTCTGCTGTGAGCCGGTCATTGGATCCGCAGTACCCGTAAAGTCTTCATGCACGTTTCGGGAAACTAGTATATGATGATCATCATGTCGAAGAAAACCACCACGCGCCAGTTGCCAAGTCGTAAAGAGGAAACGCACGAGCGTATCGTGGAAGTCGCCGCGCGCGCGATTCGGCGCACCGGCTATAGCGGTACTGGCGTCGCGGACATCATGAAAGAGGCCGGCCTGACGCACGGCGGTTTCTACGCGCACTTCGATTCGCGCGATGCGCTGCTCGCTGAAGCGGGGGATCGTGCTGGTGCCGAATCGGTGGCGCTGGCGGCACGCGTGGCGGCTGCAGCTCCACCAGGGCAAGCATTGCAGGCAATGATGCAGGCATACCTGTCTCCGGAACACATCGCAGCCATTGAAACCGGTTGTCCGGTCTCGGCGCTTGGCTCGGAAATGCCGAGGCAAGCGCCCGAAGTGCGGCGCGCGGCGACCATCCACATCAAGGAGATGATCGACTTGTTTGCGCGTCAATTGCCGGACTGGGGCCAGCCCCAGGCGCATGAGCGGGCCATGGCACTGGTATGCGGTTTGATTGGCACAACGATGGTGGCTCGCGCGGTCGACGACCCCAAGTTGTCGCAAGCACTGTGTGCGGCAGCCCTAAAACAATTTTCACCGGCAGCAGAGTGATGTGGGCGCTTAGGCCGTGCTTTTTTTACTTCGGAATATGATGGTCATCATATTCCGAATTCGACTTGAAAGGATACCGACGTTATGAAAAAAATTGCATTGGTTACCGGCGCTTCGTCCGGCATTGGCGAGGCGACGGCAACGCGCCTGTCGGACGCTGGCTTCACGGTGTACGGCACCAGTCGGCGCGGCGCCCAAGGGGAGAAGCGGGCATACGAAATGCTGCCGCTCGATGTGACCAGCGACGATTCGGTGCAAGCCGCAGTCACGGCAGTGATTTCCTTCGAAGGGCGTATCGATTTGCTCGTCAATAATGCGGGCTTCGGCGTGGCTCCAGCGGGTGCGGAAGAAAGTTCGATCGAACAGGCGCAAGCGATTTTCAACACGAACTTCTTCGGCGTGGTCCGCATGACGCGCGCGGTGCTGCCGCATATGCGGAGCAGGGGGCAGGGGCGCATCCTCCACATCGGTTCCGTGCTGGGCTTCCTTCCGATGCCATACGGCGCCTTGTATGCGGCCAGCAAGCATGCGATCGAGGGCTATTCGGAGTCGCTGGACCACGAATTGCGCAACTGGGGTATCCGCTCAATCGTGATCGAACCGGCGTACACCAAGACACCATTCGATGCCAACCTGCTGGAGCCCGACGCCAAGGTCGATGCCTACGGCGAAGTGCGGGACACCGTGACCCGCCGGGTGCGGGAAGTGATGGCTGGCGCCGAAGGGCCGCTTGTGGTTGCGGAAACTGTATTGAAAGCTGCGCTGGCAAGCAAGCCAAAGCTGCGCTACACAGCTGGCGGCCTGGCAAAGCGCCTGCGCCTGTTGCGCTCGTTCGCGCCAGCCGGTTTGGTTGATGCCGGCTTGCGCAAGGATTTAAGCCTGGTCTAGGAGAGACTCCGATGAGAGCATTAGTGTTAAGGCGCTACGGCGGCGCAAAGAACGTCGAGTTTGCGGATCTTCCGCAGCCCACAATTAAACCGGATGAGATCCTGGTCCAGGTGTACGCGGCCGGACTTAATCCCATCGATAATATGATTCCCACCGGGAGCTTCAAACCCATCGTCAAACTTCAACTGCCTGCGACCATGGGCAGCGACCTCGCCGGCGTTGTCGTTGAAGTCGGCAGCCGGGTGAGCCGTTTTAAGGTCGGTGACGCGGTATTTGCCAGCACCTTTGACCTTGGCGTCGGTACACTCGCCGAATACGCCGCAGTGCCGGAACATGCGGCGGCGCTTAAGCCAGAGAACCTGGACTTTGTACAGGCTGCGTCAATTCCAATGGTAGGGCTAACCTCGTGGCAGGCGTTCGTAGAACGAGCCCAGCTACAGCCTGGCCAGAAGGCATTTGTTCCGGCGGGTGCTGGTGGTATCGGGACTTTTGCCATCCAGTTGGCGAAGCTAATGGGCGCCAAGGTCGCAACGACGACCAGTACCGCCAACGTTGAATTTGTGCGCAAGCTCGGCGCGGATGAAGTGATCGACTATAAAAAGCAGCATTTCGAAGAGCAACTGCGCGACTACGACGTCGTGCTTGGCACATTGCGCGGCGGCGAACTGGAAAAGTCGCTGCAGGTCGTCAAGCCCGGCGGCCAGATTGTTTCGTTGATCGGGCCGCCGGATGCGGCATTCGCTCAGCAGCGCAGAATGAACTTCCTGATGAAGTTCGTGTTCGGCCTGCTGAGCGGGAAAATCATTCGACAGGCGAAGCAGCGTGAAGCCGGCTATTCTTTTCTGTTCGTGCGTCCGGATGGACAGCAATTGGCAAAGATCGGCGCGCACCTTGCTGCATCGCGTCTGTACCCGGTGGTTGATCAGGTATTTCCCTTTGCCCAGGCAAAGGAGGGACTCGCGTACCTTGAACAAGGCCGGGCGAAAGGCAAGGTGGTCGTGCAAATGGTGAAACCGCTCTTAGCGGGAGCTTGCGGCTGATCCTGGTGAGCAATAAACTTCCAGGTATTATGCAATTGCGGTGGACGTTTCCGATAGAATCCTTGAAGGTCCGTGAAACCGGTGCAAAAATATCGTTGCTTACTGTGAGAATCGCTCTCACAATGCTCTCGCCGCGCTCCATCGCGGAATCGTAGCGAGATCCTCCGGCAGTTCTGCCGAAGGCGTTGCGGTCGTCACCCGTCCACAAGTACCAGGGCTTCTACCTGGTGTTGCCACGCAAGTGGTTGTCTTCCGCCTAGCTCGTACTGGGCAACGAAGGTGCGATGCGAATCGCACCATGGGAAGCCCGTAATTCCCTCGCTTCCAAGATTAAGGCCCGGAGTCTCACGATTCCTGGGCCTTATTTTTGCTCGTGTGCCGAGCGCTATCCCAATGACGCCATTTGGTGTCATCGCCTGGGGATCACAGCATCCCCGGCCGGGGCACTGCTGTTTCCCTAGTTCTTCCAAGGAGACGCATCATGTCCCATACGTTCAATCACGCCGTTGGATGCGGCGCATGTGTTTTGCTTGGCGGCCAGGTTGGCGCCATTGACTCAGTCGCCACTTATCAGCGCCCTTCAGGGAAAAGACCAAGTCGTCTCGCCACACAACGCGTGCAGCGTTCGGCGGATGGCTCTTGCACAGGCGAGATCTGTGCGCTGGTGCGCCCGGCCCGGGTTGGAATGTGGCGTGGCACGGGGCGCGGATTGATCGTGGCCCTTCGTAGCTGGGTGCAATGATGCCTGGCTATGTCTATTCCTGTTCATGCGTAGAGCCTGGTGGCTTTGCCCTAAGCGACCGCCGCTATGAAGATGAATGCCCGCAATGCAAGGGCATGCGCGCCAGCTTCCGCTCATGGGAGTCTCGCGATGGAGGCTGCATCAATCTGCACTGGAGCGTTCGATGCCCTGATTGCGGCCACTCGGATTGCGATCCATTTTCTGATGAGAGCGATGTCGTTGAAACCCTTGCCGAGGAACGTGGTGATTGGAGCGACAGCGATCGCAGCAGGGCTGGAGAATGCCCCGCTTGCGCAGGCGGTAACGCGGTTCACCGCAGTTGGGAAGCCGTCGAATGTGGGGCCGTGAATGGGCACTGGACTGTCAAGTGCCCGGATTGCGGTTTCAAAGACAGCGATCCGTTTTACGAAGGTTGAGCTGGAGGACTCGCAAGATTCCGCTCCAGTCGTTTCCGTGCAAGATGCGGGAGCAGTTGGCTCCCGCGGGAGCATCTGCTTCTGCGATATCAAATGGAGGTTATCGTGGAAAAGGAAATGCGTCGTGGTACGAAAGCCGACCGCTGGACCAACAGGGAAGAAGAAAAGGTCTGGGTGCAGTTTTACCGGCGTGCTGGCGATCCGGTGATCGCCGCAGACCTGATTGAGCAGCTGGAATCCGACCGTGAAGTGAAGGCCAGGCATTTCGGCCTTTATCTTCGCTGCCGGCAGTCGCTCAGGCAGGAAAAGGCGCGCAGAGCTAGGGCGAAACTCCTGGCGCATGGCGTACATATCGTGGGGCGATTGCTGATCGGTTGGCCGCTGGAGGTTATTCGCGACAGCTTCAGCTTCCTGAGTGCCGTCAGCGTAGCCTGGGCTGGCGCAGAAGAACCGGCGGTGCGGCAGATGCACAAGATTCGGCGCACCCGCCAACCCGTCAAGCCATCGGCGGCGCCGGAAGAAGAAGTGAAGGCGAAAGCCAAGCAGGCCTGACGTCCTAGTCGGAACCTGTGCAGTGGGAGAGGGCGTCGTCGATCAGCTGGTGCAATGCCACTGTATCGCGCGACGTCCCCCAGTAATAGCGCTTGCAGCGCTTGATATAGGAATGAAGGTCGTCGAGCCGCTTGATGCCCACCGGCGCAAAGCCGGTCAGATGGGTGAAGTACTCGATCTCCTTCGACGTTAATCGAACGTGTTGTCCCAATCGCAGCATGCCTTTCTGCCGAATAGGCAGTCTCCTTGTTGGTAACGCTGGGCAATCCTCTCTGGGGGGGCGCTCGCAGTTCATGATAAGCACGAAAAACCGTGCTTTCAACCACAGGCTTTCTTTTTGGCTGGCCACGCGAGCAGCGGGACGATGGCGATATTCGCGATTGAGGAAACAAACGTGTTGAACCACGGAGGTCATCATGAAATCTGACTGTTCAGTAGCGATAGAGGCTGCGATGCGCGCGGCAGAGGCGCCATGCAACGAACCGGCGATCGTGCAACTCGAAGCGCTGGTTCCAGGGTGCCGCTTGCTCTCTAAAGACGGCACGCCGTTCATCCGCACCAACCGCACCTGCATTTGCTTCTGTAACCTGCGTACCGGTGCGCTGTGCTCGGCGCGTGACATTTGCATGCGCTACGGTGGCATCGACGAGCAGTCGTTGCGCGGTGCGCCCGAGGGGAGCGGCCATGACCGCGCTGCCTGACGCGGGCGCTTGGCGCGCATTGGCGCAGGCAGATGTGGATGGCGATGTCGAGTCGGCACCAGGCGAGCTGGAATGCAGGGAATTCGAGCTTGCGCAGGCTGCATTCGATTTGCGCTATCCGGATACCCAGGTACGTATGGTTGCGGCATTCAAGCGCTTCCACCAGCTTGGGTTCGAAGCGTACTTCCAAGGGGAGTGTTCCGTCCCCGTGGCAATTGCTTGCCGGCCGCAATTGGCGAGCATGTGGATGGATGGGTTTCTCTCCGCCCGCATGGCGGCATTGGCGAAACGGTGCGATTGCGATTGTTCGCGCCGTTATCGTTGGGGACTGGGATATGAGGAATGCCCTCGGCGCAAGTCGGCGCTGGATCAGAAATCCTTGAACCTTGTTACGGCATTGCAGGTATAAGTTCCCTCCTTACCGGCGCCAGGTTCCTGACCGCTTTGCGGCCAGGCCAGCGCCGGTCTTTTTCCCCCTTCCCAACGTATTCGAACGGGCCTGGCTTTCCGTTTTCTCAACAGTGTGGGCAGGTTGGGGAAAAATAGTTATCATGGGAAATTGATTAATTTGCAAACATTCTGCAATTCAGTCGCTGGTTATTAGAGAAAGCGAACTTGTGAATCGTTTGCAGAACGGGACAGCAGTGTAAGGAGTGAGGGGTGAGTAGACCGCTGATCGTAATAGGCGACAAGACAAGTCACGGCGGCACCGTCATTACCGCTGACATGACTTTCGATATCCACGGAAAGTACGTCGCGCGCCTCGGCGATATGACCGTGTGCCCAAAATGCAAGGGAACATTCGCGATCACTTCCGCGCCAGACGATTTGGTCGACGGCGCGGGCAATGGATATGCCAGGCACCTTGATAAGACCGCGTGCGGAGCAACGCTCATCTCCAGTCAGGTGACGACGACATGGGCAAATCAGAGTTCGGGTGGCAGTGCGGATGCGGTTGAAACTGCAGAGGCCATGGCAACGGCAAAAGCGGCCGTTGCGAGTCCAACTGAGTCTGGCATCTGTCTCGACTGCTTGCTCAAAGCTGCTGCAGCGGGCAGCACACTGGTGGTGCGCGAATGACCCCGCATTTTGATGTCAG
Source organism: Pseudoduganella sp. (assembly GCA_039593645.1). Classification (GTDB taxonomy): domain Bacteria; phylum Pseudomonadota; class Gammaproteobacteria; order Burkholderiales; family Burkholderiaceae_D; genus Rugamonas. Next base: position 3,672 of record JBCNOX010000079.1, on the reverse strand, counting down.
CGAGCGCCTGGCGTACTTGCAGCGGGAGCATTCCGGTTTGCGGTTGTATTGCCTCCTCGATGGAGCGCAATATTTGGCGCGAACCGGCAGGCAATATGCCTCAAACGCTGGGGCTGTCGCGCTTTTTGAGGGCACGCCCGATGCTGCCTTGGCGTTTGCCGGCCCATGGCTGATCGACGCTGCATCGGCAGCCTCGAAATTGATCGAAGAGATGGTCGCATTCGAGCGCGCTTCAGATGGCGTGAGCTGGCTCATCGCATATCAGGATCGGGACGGGCTGGCGCAGCTTCTCCGCCTGCATATCGAAGCGGAGTTGCCGGGTGGGCGACGTGCATTGGTGCGATTTTGGGATGCGCGCGTTCTTGCGAACCTGACCCAGGTGCTTGATCCTGACCAGCGACGTGGGCTGTTCGGACATATTTTCGAATGGCACTTGCTGTTGGACCGGCAGGACCGCGTTTGCGTTAGGAGGGGAGATGCTTAAATTCAGCGATGATCAGTATTCACAGATCAAGGGGCGTGACACGGACCAGTTCGTGCGAAGTGTTTGCGATCAGTTCATGGAGAATCGCCCCGATAAAGTTGAAGTACCTGGCCGCGTAGCGGTTTGCGAAAGCATGCGGTACGCATTCGATTTCGCGATTGATGCAGGGTTCACGTCAACTCCCCATTTGATCAGGTGGATGTACTTGGCTGCGGATGCACCTGGTATCCATGACGATCAAACGGTCCGTGCGTATCTGCTGCGCCCTGGTGAGACTCCCGAGCAACGGCTCGACGATCTGTTCGCTGTTGTAAATCACAAGCTGAAAGGAATGGAGTAATGGCGGGACTGGCAGTTCCATTGTTAGAGGGGGCGGCTGCGCGCGTGCTGGTTGGCCTTGGAGTTGGTGCGGCGGGCGCGGGGGCCGTGGACTCTGTCCGTAAGCGCCAAAAGGAGGCCGAGAAAGCGACAAGCATGCCCATCGCGCGAGTCGACGTCTGCTCGGAGGATAATAGCAAGTGCAAGGACTGCCCTCCTGATAAGGGAGTGCCTTTCCCGCGCAACACGAACGGGTGGTCGCGCGAATCGATCGACTACCAAAAGCGGATAGCGCAAATGCCGCCTGCTCCGACCGGTTTCCTGATCGAGTGGGAGTTCCGCAACGTAAAGTTTGACGGGTTCGATGCTGCGCAGTGCTTGCTCAAAGAGTCCAAAGCGAAATACGATAACTTCTTCGATGACGTTGGCGCCCCGAAATATTGGTGGACGGGGGATGAAGATATTCAGAAAGAAGCACTAAGCCAATCTTCGGCTGCCAAGCCGATGCCTCCAGTCCAATTGCGCTGGTACTTCATGTCCCCCAAAATGTACCGGTATTGCTCACAAATGTTTGTTGCAATGGATCTCGAGATTGAGACCGTATTCCAGCCATGACTAGACCATTTGAATTTACGGCGACATTTCGCCGTCCAAACCCTCCAAGCGTAACTGAACAAGTCGGCGAGTTACATCGACTTCTTCCTTCAATGCTTGATTGTTCCACCGCTCTTTCCCCGTGGTACCTGAAGGGAAAAAGTAAGGAGGAAGCGCTTCGCTATATCGCTTTTGATACGAGCGGGCTCGCCACGGCTGGCATGGCCGTGTTGAAGGAGAATTTGAAACTTGATGTGGATCCACGAATTATCAGTGTATGGAATGGCCGCGAAGGATCGGACGCCGCGTCACTACTGTACACGTTCCGTCCGGCGCCCGAGAGAAGCATGGTGGTTCTCCGCGCGAAGCAGGAAGCGTTCTCGGATAAGTGGGACGTTGTCGCCGAATTGGTTCGTTCTGCGGTCTTGATATGGCGCCCGTCATCGTTAAGCGTAGAGCGATTCGGCGGATTTGAGCACAGAGTGTTTAAGGATCGTCCCGGTGTGGGTTGGATGCTTTACCTTCCTGCGGCAATCAGTACACAACAGGTGCCGGAAGCTCGCGCATTATTGCCCGTGATCGTGAAGAACGAAAAGGGCAAGGAGGAGCAGATCGGAACCATCATTGTGAGTACAGTCGATGGCCCTTTCTCAGACGAGAATCCAGAGCATATCCAGGTTTCGAATGCAATTGAAGTCCGCCTGGTCGATCAAGACCTCCTCCCGCGCTACAAGGATCTTTGAGTGAAGCACGCCCCAGGACTTTCTATTATCGACTGAAGCGTGTCAGTGTTCGCTCGGTTGAAAATAGTTGGCGTGCGAAAGTTCCCGTGATGTGAACAGCAGGTATCGCGATCTTACCGGTCGGGCTTGGCGCTGGGGCCGAGATGATCAGAGCGTTCGAAATTTTTTGAGGTGGGTGAATTGAGCGATAACGTGGACTGGATTGTCGTTCTGGATGTCAACCTTGACGAAGCGGATGCCTTAGTGGTCATTGTGAAGAACTGGCTAATTGCGGAGGAGATTATCCTGCCGCACCTCGCGTCGCAGCGTTCATTGGGCGGTGGTAAGTTGTGGCAGCGCGGGTGGGCAGGCAGATGGGACGACGATTTGACCTTTGAACCCAGGCCAGCGCTCTCGGGGCTTGAAATCGTCAAGGAGCGGCAAGTATTTCACGCAGGAGGGCATGGAATCAGTTCTCTGACGTGTCCGCACTGCGGCGAACAGCACGATCCATGCAACCTCAATTGGATCAACGCCGTTGGGTCTTGGGAGTTGGGGCATGACGGGAGTTCCTTGTTGTGCCCGAGTTGCCGCTCCGCTTCCACGATCGTGGAATGGCAATTTTATGTTCCGTGGGCCTTCGGTAACCTCGGATTTGGGTTCTGGAATTGGCTGGTGAAGCCGGAATTGGTGGGTCAGATTGCATCACTTACCGGGCGCCCCTGCCGTTTAGTGCGCCAGCATATTTAGATCAATCGGATATCTTCATCGGATTTTTTTCAGCGGCCGGAACGGGCGAAGTCAATGGAAATTCGGGTTTCAGGCAGCGCCATTGATTCGCCTCCATGTTTCTGCGTCGATCATCAGCGGCGCCGAACGCTGTGCTTTGAGGTTGCAAAATACGCCGTGCGCGGTGAGTTGGCCGCAGGAGAACAGCTCATACAGCATATGGGCGGCATGCCTGACTACAATGTCGTTGACGAACAGCCCTTGGGCAGCCAATGAAAGGCGGACGGAACAGGAAGGAATGTCTTCCTCCACAAAATTCGGATTCAGCAGATCAGGATACAGTTCGGTGACACAGGGAAGGCGTCCTCCGTTCTGGTCACTATCTAGCCCTTTTTTTGTGTTAGGCGTGCCTAGCACAACTTGCCCTTCGCTTTCCCTATTGCCGATATCGAGCCAGTAGCAGTAACGGCCACCTTCGAATAGATATTGATGGATTGCGCGCCGCGCTGCGCGGCTGTCCACGCAGCTAATCAGGATATCGCCATCGCACGACCCGCGACGCTGTGATCGATTCCAGTGTTCTTCGATCCGGCAGACACTTGCGTCCCAGTCCAGCCCGTAGAAATGATTGAGTCGCGTGACGGTGATGACGGCTTTGGAAGCACCTATATCTGCAGGGCTGAATAACTGGCGACCGACATTCGATTCCGTGACGACGTCGGGATCAAAGGCGTGCACTAACAGCCCATGGGGATGGCCGAGTGCCCGGATGGCGATGTCGAGCCGGGCGAGACACGACGCCATCTGCGCGCCGTTGCCGCCGAC
>JBCNOX010000078.1:0-13686 GCA_039593645.1 Pseudoduganella sp. | reverse complement strand
ACACCACGCGCGAGCGCCAGCTTGGCAGGCGCACCGCCAGCACCGGGCTCTTGGAGAAAGCCACGCCCTGCGAGCGCGCCACGCGCGCCGTTCCGGTTCCGCCGCTGGAGCGCATCACTTTTCGCCCTCCGTCAGGTATTGGGTGCGGTTCGGCGTGAGCTGGGTCATGTTCAGTTCACGGCGCGCGATTTCCTCGATACGGGCGTGCTTGCCCAGCGTCGACTGGTCGAGCTGCAGCTGCGCCCACTCGGTATCGAGCTGACGCGCCTGGGTCTCGGCACGTTCCTTGTCCACGAACAGATGGCGCGCCTGGTATTGCGCGTTAACGGCCGAAAGGCCGCAAGCGACCAGCAATGCCGTCAACACGATATTGACCTTGTTGCTCAAGGCACGCCTCCGGTTGAAGGCAGGCGCATGGCAACCCGCATCACGGCCGAACGGGCGCGCGGGTTTTCATCCACCTCTTTATCGGACGGCTTGATACGGGCCAGCAGTTTCAATTCCGGCTGCGGCAGGTCGGCCGCCTTGATCGGCAGGCGCCGGTCCGGCTGCTCCACCTTGGCCTTGGACGCGAGGAACTGCTTGACCATGCGGTCTTCCAGCGAATGGAAGCTGATGATGGCCAGGATGCCGCCCGGCTTCAGGGCGTCGAAAGCCTGGCTCAGGGCCGATTCGAGGTCCTCAAGCTCTTTATTGACGAAAATCCGGATAGCCTGAAAGGTGCGGGTCGCAGGATCCTTGCCCTTCTCGCGAGTCTTGACCGCGCCTGCCACGATACCGGCAAGCTGTCGTGTGCTTGAAATTGGTTCGACTGCCCGGCGAGCAACAATCGCCTTTGCAATCTGAAAAGCAAACCGTTCTTCCCCATAATCCCTTATCACCTTTTCCAGTGTTTTTTCTGATTCCGTGGCCAGCCACTCGGCGGCGGAGATGCCACGCGTGGTATCCATGCGCATGTCGAGCGGGCCATCGTTGCGGAAGCTGAAGCCGCGCGCAGCATCGTCGACTTGTGGTGACGAGATGCCGAGGTCCAGCAAAATGCCGTCGACGGCGGGAATGCCGCGTTCGGCCAGCGCATCCGCCATGGTGGCGAAGCTGTCGTGCACGATGGTGAAACGCGCATCGCCGATGGTTTCGGCGTTGGCGATAGCTTGCGGGTCTTTGTCGAAGGCGATCAGGCGGGCTTCCGGACCCAGCCGGGACAGGATCAGGCGGCTGTGGCCGCCACGGCCGAAGGTGCCATCTATATAGATGCCGTTGGCGCGCGCGCCGGCCAGGTCGAGCGCATCCACCGCTTCATCTAACAGCACCGTACGATGCTGGAACTCTGGCACCGAGGTCGTCGTCATATTGAACCGGGCCTCAGAAGGAGAAATCGGACAGGGTATCGGGCATGCCCACCTCGATGGTGGCTTGCTCGTTTTCGGCGCGCTTGACCGGATCCCAGATCTCGAAGTGGGTCAGCATGCCGGACAGCACGACTTCGCGGCCAAGGCCGACGGCGTCGCGCAGTTCAGGGGCAACCAGGATGCGGCCGGCCGAATCCATCTCGACGTCGGCGGCATTGCCCAGCAGGATGCGCTGCCAGCCGCGGGCCGACATCGGCCACGAGGCGATCTGGTCGCGCTTGGCTTCCCAGACGTGGCGCGGATACATCAACAGGCAGCCGTCCGGGTGTTTGGTAAGCGTGAGGCGTCCTTCGCACTGAATCATCAGGGCGTCACGATGCTTGGCCGGGATGGACATCCTGCCTTTCGCATCTAATGTGATCGCGGACGCGCCTTGGAACACGACTTAACCTTATCTAAAAAATCCCACAAAACTACACTTTTTCACACTATCGCCCACTTTAGAGGATGCTCACCAGGTGGTCAAGCGATTTTCCCAAGTGAAAACAGCGATTTGTCCAATGAAATTAAGGACTTAGCGGCATTCCTTGAGAAATGGCCGAAGTAAAAACCGTTGAGAAATTAGGGACTTATGAAAGATACTGAAAGTGCTACTTCACGTGCAGGGCTGGCCAAACGCGGAAAAAATGACTAGAAATAAATTTCGAAAACAGCATTTGGTTGCCTGAAGACAACGACACTTTAGCAATATAACAACAAGTGTCGTCGACCCGACCTGGCGGGAGAATGACAGCCTGCCGCGCTTTGCGCGCGATCTGAACCCTCGAAAAAAACATGCCGCCCAGTGTAGACTGGGCGGCAACTTGTATAGACAAATGGCGATGCCGCCGCTTGCCTACATTATACGGCTTGGGCCACTTCTCACTCGTAAGTGACGCCTACCGTGACGCCGCTGAACGGCTGTTTCGCTTCCAGGGTAATGTAATACCACTGGTTGGAAGCCGGGCTTGTAAGGCTGATGCTTTCGCCATTGCCGGCGTTGGTGGAGGCGAAATCGTAGGAGCTGGTGCTGGCGTAGCGATTCAGGGCCACGTACATGTCCATATTGCCGCTGCCGCCCGCGCTCATGATCTTCACGTTCCGGGCGCCGGTCGGCAAGATCAGGTGCAGGTAGGTGCGCGTGCCGGAAGACAGGTTGCGGATCGCGCAGTTCTTGCCAAGGTAGGTTGGCGACGCCTGGCCGCTGCAAGTCGGCAGGTTGGAGACGCTGTCAGGCAGCGGCGGTTCGCCGGCCGTGGTGGCCGCGTCGGCCCAGGCGGCGAACTCGCTGTCGTAGCGGGTGCCGATGCCGCGCATGAAGTCGTTGTAGCGGGCATAGTCGCCGACACGGAACTTGGCCAGCACCTGGTCGACGTCGGAACGGTGACGTTCCACCATGAAGCGCGCCGCCATATAGCCCCAGCGGTAGGCGCGGTCCTGGTAATCCGACATCGAATAGGTGTTGCCGAAGATGTCGCTCAGGCGGTACTTGCGGCTGCGCGCCATGTCGATCGCCGGCTGGTTGTTATTCTTCAGCGACAGGTATTCCGCGATGCCTTCGATCCACCACACGGTCGGCACCGAGGTGCCGTCGCCGAAGTCGCCGTACATATCGTAGCGGCCGTCCAGGTAGTGCACGTATTCATGCTCCAGGTTCCAGACCTTGAAGGTCGGGCGCAGCCATGAGGCTTCATGGGCTATGAAGCGTGCCTGGTTGCCGACCACGGAAGGATCGCCTTCCAGGTACATGCCGCCGTTGTTGGTGTCGATGCCGTAGATCACGCCGGCGTATTTGCTGTAGTTGGCGTAGTCGTCGAACACCACCAGTTCCAGCGCGGTGTTGTTGTCATGCGCGACCGGAGTGCGGTTGGTCTGCAGCATGGTGTGCACGTAGCCCTCTTCGGTCGCCAGCGCCGAGCAGATTTCCTGCACCTGGGCCTGGGTCACGTCCTGCGCGCGCAGGCGCAGGGTCGGGCTGCAGTTGTAGCTGGTCTTCAGCACCGCGTTGGCCAGCTGGTCTTCGTAATTGCACACGCCGTACTGTGCGCAATTGCCGTTGTCGTAGTACTTCACCGCCTGCGCGGCCGCCAGCCACATGCCGCTGTCGGCGCCCAGCATGGTGCTGGTGTTCAGGGTGTTCTGCACCATCGGCTTGACCTGCGGCTTCAGGCCAGCGTATTGCATGAAGCGGAAAGTCTCGTTCGACGCGTCGGTCAGCTGGTAGCTGGCGTTGGAATTGAGCAGGGCCGCCTTGTTGTTGGTGATGAAGGAGTAAAGGGTGTTGGCGTACGAGATGTCGTTCGACAGCGTGGTGCCAACGTCAGGCGAGCTGTGGGCGCGGAACAGCACCGTCAGGGCGCCGGTCATGCCGCCGCCGGCACTGTCCTGCTTCAGCGCTTCCGCTGCGGTTGGCCTGGCCGAGGTATTGGTGAAGCGCGCCACCGCGGCTTTCGCATCCGGCAGGAACTGCACTTCGTCGTGCATATTGGTGATCAGTTTCCAGGTCTCGCCGGCCGTGGTAGGCGCCACGGTGTTGTTGGCGTACAGGCCGCTGCCCTGCACCAGGCCGTGGATGGCCGTGCGCAGCGGTGCGCGCACCGATTCGGTCAGGGCCGGGATGGTGCCGCCGCTGGCCTGGTAGTAGCCGGCGCGCAGGTAAAGCACCAGGTTCACCAGCTTCATGTTGCTGCCGTTGTAGCTGGCCGCTTCGCTGGCCAGGCGGCTGGCGACGGCGCTCACGTTGGCGCTGGAATAGATAGTGGTTGCCAGGGATGGCGCTGCCGAGAACAGCGGATAGGTGCACTCGTAGTCCGGCAGCGTGGCCACGTATTCGGCCAGTGCTGCGCCGCTGTAGCTGGCCAGGGTGTTCATGTCCTTGCACTGCGGCGTTGCGGACATGGGCGCCATGCTGGCCTTCAGGTTGCGCGGCATCAGGTCATTGCGCGGCTTGCGCGTCGGCGCCAGGTCGTATTTGCTCTGCTCCACCGTTGGCGGCAGCGTTTGCCGCTGGTGCGGCGCGGGAGGCTGGCGCAGCTTGTCGCCGCTGTCAGCATGGGCTTGCGCTGCCAGCAGCAGGGCTGCTGCGCCGATTGCTTTCAACATCATGATCTCCACCTCTTCTTTATAGTAATGGGAGCGCCCATGCTAACGAGGAGGAGTGGCGCGCCTTCAATCGTGCGCGCCGTTAGGGTGATTTCGCTGATTCAGGCAACGTGAACTGCACAGGCGATGGGCGAAAAAGCCACAGGTGGACGCGCGCCGGAACCGGTGCGGAACTGGCTTGGCGTGTAACCCGTCATCGCCTTGAACTGGCGGCTGAAGGCGCTGTGGTCCGTATAGCCGCATTCACGCGCGATGTCGGCAATGCTGCGGCCCGGGTAGGCTTCAATCAACGCCAGCGCGCCTTCCAGCCGCGATTGCAGCAGCAGCTGGCGCGGGCTGTAGTGGAAGACTTTCTGGAACAAGCGCTCCACGCGCGCCAGCGACAGGCCTTCTTCGCGTGCCAGGTCGGCCAGGTTCAGCTGCATGTGGAAGTTCTCGCGGATGCGCTGGGCGATGCGCGCCACCTGGCGGTACACCGGGTGCTGTTCATCGACCAGGCCCAGGTCGTGCGAGGTGCCGACCAGGCCGACGATATCGCCCTGCTCGTTGCGCAGCGGGGCCTTGTGGGTCAGGCACCAGCCGCGGCGGCGGTTCGGGTACAGGTGCAGTTCCAGGTGCTTCTCGATGGTGGCGCCCATGTCGATCACCTGCCGGTCCTGCGCCTCATAGGCCGCGGCCAGCGGGCGCGGATGCACATCCATCACGGTCTTGCCGAGGATATCGGACTTGTTGCGCAGGCCGCAGCGGCGGGCCAGCGTATTGTTGACGGCCACATAGCGGCCATCGCGATCCTTCACGAAGAAGGCTACTTCGGTCATCGCGTCGAACAGTTTCTCGATCGCGTCCAGCTCCACGTTCCAAGGACGATCGGTCATAAAGGTGTCTCCCATGCTTTGGCGCGCTCTGTGGCGCGATTCCATTTTGCCAGCAACTCGGCCCGCTGGTCATCCCCCATCGCCGGGGTGAAGCGGCGCTCGCAGGCCCACTGCGTGGCGATTTCTTCCTGCGATTCCCAGAAGCCCACCGCCAGGCCGGCCAGGTAGGCGGCGCCCAGCGCCGTGGTTTCGGTGACTTTCGGGCGCAGCACCGGCACGCCCAGCAGGTCGGACTGGAACTGCATCAGCATGTCGTTGCGGGCGGCGCCGCCGTCGGCGCGCACTTCGGTCACCGGCATCGAGGCGTCCTTCTGCATGGCGGCCAGCAGTTCGGCGCTCTGGTAGGCGATCGATTCCACGGCCGCGCGCGCAATGTGCGCCTTGCCGCTGCCGCGCGTCAGGCCGACGATGGTGCCGCGCGCGTACGGGTCCCAATGCGGCGCGCCAAGGCCGACGAAGGCCGGCACCAGGAACACGCCGCCGCTGTCAGGCACGCTGCTGGCCAGCGCTTCCACGTCGCTCGATTGCTGGATGATGCCCAGGCCATCGCGCAGCCATTGCACGGTGGCGCCGCCCATGAAGACCGAGCCTTCCAGCATGTAGTCGGTCTCGCCGTCGACGCGCCAGCCCACCGTGGACAGCAGGCGGTTGTGCGAGGTGCGCGGGTGGCGGCCGGCGTGCATCAGCATGAAGCATCCGGTGCCGTAGGTGTTCTTCACCATGCCCGGCTGGTGGCAGGCCTGGCCGAAAGTAGCGGCCTGCTGGTCGCCGGCGATGCCTGCCACCGGAATGGCATGGCCGAACAGGGCTTCGCGCGTGGTGCCCACTTCCTCGCTGGAGGAGACCACTTGCGGCAGCATTTCCTCGGGAATGTCGAACAGCTGCAGCAGGTCCGAGTCCCAGCGCATCAGGTGGATGTTGAACAGCATGGTGCGCGAGGCGTTCGACACATCGGTGACATGCACGCCGCACAGCTTCCAGGCCAGCCAGGAGTCGATGGTGCCGAAGCACAGCGCGCCCTTGCGCGCACGCTCGCGCGCGCCCGGCACGTGGTCCAGGATCCATTTGATCTTGGTAGCGGAGAAGTAGGCGTCCAGCTCGAGGCCGGTCGCATCGCAGATCATTTTTGCCTTGCCGGCGGCCCGCAGCTCTTCGCAGTAACCGGCGGTGCGCCGGTCCTGCCAGACGATGGCGGGCGCAATCGGCTCACCGGTCTTGCGGTCCCACACCACCGTGGTTTCACGCTGGTTGGTGATGCCGATGGCGCGGACTTTTTTTACGTCGATGTCCTGCAGGACCTTGCGCGCCACGGTGAGCTGGCTGTTCCAGATCTCGTTGGGATCATGTTCGACCCAGCCTGGCTGGGGGAAGTGCTGGGGAAATTCCTGCGCCGCGCATCCTGCGATTTTTCCTTCGTGGTCGAACAGGATGGCGCGCGAACTGGTTGTGCCCTGGTCCAGGGCGAGGATGTATTGAGTCATCTCTCAAGAATTAGTTGAAGCAAGCCGATAGGCCGGATTTTGTTACGGCGCCCGAAGGCGCTATGACAGCCATTCCTCTAGGCGACGGATTACTCCGCCGCTCAAGCTTTCTACCCGCACGCTCCGCGAGCAACATCATCGCGTGCCTATTTGAAATTGCACCAGGTGGAGGTTACCGCGTTTCACCGTAACTTAATACGCTCGTCTCTGTGGCCCTATTCCTCGCCTTATACCATTGCTGGCTTTCAGCGGACGGCCGTTAACCGTCACCCCGCTCTGTGGAGTCCGGACCTTCCTCCCGCCCATGTGTTTTGCAACATGAGCCAGCGGCTGTCTGGCTTGCTTCGGGCGATATTCTACATCATCGGAGGCAGCGTTAAAAAATGGGGACGTACCCCATTTTTCGGAAAATGGGGTACGTCCCCATTTTTTAACTTGCTGACGCCAACCGTAAAAAGGTGTCGCAAATCGGAAAGCTATTTCCCTAGAGCAGGCATAGAATGCCAAATCCATGTATAAGAAGGCAAGTACCATGACGCAAACTCCTCGTTCCGGCGGCCAGATCCTGGTCGATGCGCTGAAAGTCCACGGCACCGATACCGCCTTCGGCGTGCCCGGCGAAAGTTACCTGGACGTGCTGGACGCCCTGCACGAATCGGGTATCCGCTTCATCATCAACCGCCAGGAAGGCGGCGCTGCCTTCATGGCCGACGCCTACGGCAAAATGACCGGCAAGCCGGGCATCTGCTTCGTCACCCGCGGCCCGGGCGCCACCAATGCCTCGATCGGCGTGCACACCGCCTTCCAGGATTCGACCCCGATGATCCTGTTCATCGGCCAGGTCGGCAGCGATTTCATGGATCGCGAAGCCTTCCAGGAAGTCGACTACCGCCGCATGTTCGGCCAGATGGCGAAATGGGTGGCCCAGATCGACCGCGCCGACCGCATCCCCGAATACATTGCGCGTGCCTTCCAGGTCGCCACCAGCGGCCGCCCTGGGCCGGTGGTACTGGCCCTGCCGGAAGACATGCTGACCACCAAGGCCAGCGTGGCCGACACCCGCGCCTACGTGCCGACGCAAGGTTCGCCATCCGCCCCGCAAATCGCGCAACTGCGCCAGATGCTGTCCGAAGCCAAGCGCCCGATGCTGCTGCTGGGCGGCGGCGGCTGGAACGCGCAGGCAACTGAAGATATCCGAAAGTTCGCCGAAGCGAACCGGCTGCCGGTCGGCTGCGCTTTCCGCTTCCAGGACCTGCTGGACAACACGCACCCGAACTACATCGGCGACGTCGGCATCGGCATCAACCCGAAGCTGGCCGCGCGCGTGAAAGAGGCCGACGTGCTGATCGCGATCGGCCCGCGCCTCGGCGAAATGACCACCAGCGGCTACTCCATCATCGCCTCCCCGGTGCCGCAACAGCGCCTGGTGCATATCCACGCCAGCCCTGAGGAACTGGGCAGCGTCTACCAGGGCGAACTGATGATCGCCTCCGGCATGCCGCAAGCCGCGGCCATGCTGGCCGCAATGGAACCGGTCGATTCGAGCGCATGGCGCGACAGCGTTGAACAGGCGCGTGCCGAATACAGCGCCTGGCAGCAGCAGCCGACCATCTTCAAGGACAACAACGCGCCGCTGAACCTGTGGCAGGTCGTGCAGGAGCTGAAGGCACAGTGCCCGGCCGACACCATCATCACCAACGGTGCCGGCAACTACGCCACCTGGGCGCACCGCTACTGGCCTTACGGCGGCATGCGCACCCAGCTCGCGCCGACCAGCGGCGCCATGGGTTACTCGGTGCCGTCCGGCGTGGCCGCCAAGATCATCGATCCGGCGCGCACCGTGGTGACGTTTGCCGGCGACGGCGAATACCTGATGAACGGCCAGGAACTTGCCACCGCCGTGCAGTACAAGGCGGGCGTGGTCATCATCGTGTTCAATAACCAGATGTTCGGCACCATCCGCATGCACCAGGAGCGCGAATATCCTGGCCGCGTTTCCGGCACCACGCTGCACAACCCGGACTTCGCCGCAGTGGCGCGCGCCTTCGGCGGCCATGGCGAAACCGTTGCGGCGACCGAGGAGTTCGGCCCAGCCCTGCAGCGCGCGCTCGCCTTCACCCGCGAGCAGAGCCTGCCGGCCATCATTGAGCTGCGCTACGACGGCAACCTGATCACTCCAGGCGCCACGCTCGACACCATCCGCAAGCAGGCAGTCGCCGCAGGCAAGTAGTCAGTCCGCGCCCCGCCGCTTCGGCGCGGGGCAGGCCTTGCAGGCCCTGGCGGCGCGGCCGAAATCGCGCACTTTCGACAGCACCATCGGCTGCGACTGGTCGTCGCAGTAACCGCCATCCAGCGTCAGGGTTTCGCCATTGGGCGAGAACTTGCCGCTGATGGTGCGCTCTTCTTCCCCTTCCTGCACGGTGAAATACATCATCTTGCCGCGCGGGTCGACATTCACGTCGGTGGCGACCAGTGGCCAGCTCAAGCCGCCGGCCGTGTACTCGTAAATCACCGTGTCGACTTCGGCAAAGCGCTGCAGCGTAATGCGCTGGCCACCGTATTCACCGCTGCCTTCATGCACGCACAGGTCCGAATAGACCAGCACGCCGTGGCGCGGCAAGCCGCCGCTCTTGTTGCCAGCCAGCGCGGCCGGCAGTGCGGCAACTGAAGCGAGCAGCAGTGCGCTGCCGATGCGATGGGAAGTTTTCATATCCGCATTGTAAAAAAAAAACGGCTGCACGAGGCAGCCGTTTCGACCAGTAACTGGTGTGTATTAGAAGCTGTGACGGATGCCTACGTTGTAAGCGGAGTCACCGGAACCGCCTTCTGCGTTGTTGCCAACGGTGAAGGATGCGCCGTTGCGGTTCTTGATCTTACCGTACGACATGTAGGTGGTGGTACGTGGCGACAGCTTGTGCAGGTAGCCGATTGCGTACTGGTTAGCATCGCGGTTGGCAACGTCACGGTCATCCGCACGGGCTACCGAAGCTACCAGGGAGCCAGCTGCCGACACAGGCACGGTCGCGCCCAGCAGGTAGTTGCGGCTGTCGGTCGAAGGTGCCACTGCAACAGCGGTGTAAGCGGTACCGTTCGGGTATGCAACGCTGTTCAGGCCTTTGTTGATACCGAACATGGCGTAGGCTTTAACAACCTTGAAATCGTAGTTCACGGCCAGCAGGGTGTTACGGCCAATGTCACGACCGGTCACGACGTTGTTGGCAACGGTGTCGTTGTTACGGTTGTTGTATGCCAGGCGGGCGTTGAAGTCGCCGTTCTGGTAGCCGATCGACGCGCCCAGTTGACGGCCGGTCGACGATTCTTTCTGCTCGCCGGCAGCGTAGAACACTTCAGCGGTTACGCCCATCAGGTCCGGGGACTTGTAGTAGACGGAGTTGCTGTTGCGTACGTTGATGCCGTTCGCTGGGAAGATGTTCTTAGCCGAACCGGACAGGCCAGCCTGGAACGGATCGCCAACTTGTACGAAGGCGTTGTACCAAGGGGTGTACTGGCGGCCCAGGGTCAGGGTACCAGCCGATTTCGACACCAGGCCAACATATGCTTGGCGCTGGAAGATGGAACCGGAAACGTCGGATTCACCGGTATCGCCTTTGATGCCGCCTTCCAGCAGGAACACTGCCGACAGGCCGTTACCCAGGTCTTCGGTGCCTTTGAAGCCGATGCGCGAAGCATTGGCAACGCCGGACGACACTTTGGTCACGTTACCGTTCTTGCCACCGTGTTCGGACACGATGCCGGCATCCATGATACCGAAGATGGTTACGTTCGATTGGGCATAGGCGCTACCCGATGCTGCCAGGATGGCGAGGGAAATCAGGGTCTTTTTCATGATGTGCTTCTTCCTTTTCTTTGTTATCGATCACCAGGGCTCTTCGGCGCTGATCGCCCGCCATTTTATATGATCTCAACATTTCCTGCTAATCACGTAGTAATACGTATTGCAAGATGATGCGTTTGGCTACAGCAACCGAATAAAATTTATGCAACTTTTCACTTTTTTGTTCAGGACATATTTCACACTTTCGTCTGTTTCCCTGGCTAAACTGGGGGTACCGGGATTGTGTCATGGACAAGTGCCTGGAACCGCAGTTTCATAGTGAAACTGCCCTGCACGGAAGGCAACTTTCCGCCAGACTTCGGCGTTAGAATGCAGCTCGCGTATCAATCTGGGGGCGCTGTCGGCGAATGAAAACGAGTGCGATTTCTGTAACAATTCGGTCCACGATCAGTGATGTGGAACGGGACACCGGTCTGGCCAAGGAAACCTTGCGCGTCTGGGAGCGCCGTTACGATTTCCCCCGCCCGGAACGCGACACGTTCGGAGAGCGAGTCTATCCAAGCGAACAAGTCATTAAGTTGAGATTAATCAAGAGATTGATTGATCTGGGGTATCGTCCAGGCAAGGTGATCGGCTACTCGGCCGACGAATTGCAGGCCCTGGCGCAAAAGAGCGCGGTCCCCCAGCGGGCCCAGGCCGCCTTGCCCCACCCCGAGCTGCAAGCTTACCTGGAACTCTGCAAATCCCATCAAATGGAGGCTTTCCGCCGCAAACTGACGCAGGCAATGCTGGTGATGGGCTTGAAGAACTTTGTCATCAACCTGGTTGCCCCGCTTACGACCCTGGTGGGCGAGGCTTGGGCTTGCGGCCAGTTCGCCGTATTTGAAGAGCATTTGTTTGCCGAATCGGTGCAGATCGTCTTGCGCAGTGCCGTGTTCTCGGTGCCGCAGGTGAATCACAGCAGCGGAGCGCCGCGCCCGCGCGTGCTGCTGACCACCCTGCCGCAGGAGCGGCACGGCCTGGGCTTGCTGATGGCCGAGGCCATGTTCGCTGCCGAGGGAGCGCATTGCATTCCGCTGGGCGTTCAGACGCCGCTGCCGGATATCGTCGAAGGCGCCCGCGCCATGCAGGCCGACATCGTTGCGCTGTCGTTTTCCGCCACCATGAACCCGCGCCACGTCGGCGACAGCCTGCGCGAATTGCGGGCCCGCCTGCCGGAACAGGCGGAAATCTGGGCCGGCGGCACCAACTCGGCCTTGCGCAAACGCCCGCCAAGCGATGTGACGGTGTGCGAACTGGGCGACATCAGCCCCGCAGTCACGGAATGGCGGCAGCGCCAACGGCAAGCCCTCAGCTAGCCTCTGGTAGAATACGCGGTTCGATTGAAGGACCCTCTGCCAACCTGTCCATGTTCAGTTTTTTCAAGAAGAAACCAGTCGCGCCGGAAGCCGCGCCCGCAGCGCCGGCCGCAGCTCCCGCGGCCCCTGTTCCTGCCGCGCCAGCCAGCAGCGAAACTGCGGCGCCGCTGGCGTTTGAAGTCGAAACTGCCGCCAAGCCCGAGCCAAAGCAAAGCTGGATGAGCCGCCTGAAGGCCGGCTTGTCGAAAACTTCGGCCAACCTGTCGATCCTGTTCGTCGGCGCCAAGATCGACGAAGACCTGTACGACGAGCTGGAAGCGGCGCTGCTGATGTCCGATGCCGGCGTCGAAGCCACGCAATACCTGCTCGATGCGCTGAAGCGCAAGGTCAAGGAAGAAAAGCTGCTCGATGCCGCCCAGGTCAAGGAGGCGCTCAAGCAGCTGATGATCGACCTGCTCCAGCCGCTGCAAAAGCCGTTCGAGCTGGGCCGCCACCAGCCGCTGGTGATGATGATTTCCGGCGTCAACGGCGCCGGCAAGACCACCACCATTGGCAAGCTGGCCAAGCATATGCAGGCCCACGGCCAGTCGGTGCTGCTGGCGGCCGGCGACACGTTCCGCGCCGCCGCCCGCGAACAGCTGATGGTGTGGGGCCAGCGCAACAATGTGACCGTGATTTCCCAGGAGTCGGGCGACCCGGCCGCCGTTTCGTACGATGCGGTGCAGTCCGGCAAGGCGCGCGGCACCAATGTGGTGATGATCGATACCGCTGGCCGCCTGCCGACCCAGCTGCACCTGATGGAAGAGCTGAAAAAGGTCAAGCGCGTGATCGGCAAAGGCATGGATGGGGCGCCGCACGAGACCCTGCTGGTCATCGATGGCAATACCGGCCAGAATGCCCTGGCCCAGGTGAAGGCTTTCGACGATGCCCTGCAACTGTCCGGCCTGATCATCACCAAGCTTGACGGCACTGCGAAAGGCGGCATCCTGGCCGCCATCGCCCGCGTACGCCCGGTTCCGGTGTACTTCATCGGTATCGGCGAAAAGATTGAAGACCTGCAGCCGTTCAACGCAGCTGAATTTGTTGAAGCACTGCTCGCATAACATGACCGATTCGCGGCTTACATGATCGAATTCCAGCACGTCAGCAAGCAATATTCCCCCGATGGTGTCGCCCTGCGCGATATCTCCTTCACCATTGCCAAAGGCGAGCTGGTCTACCTGGCCGGCCCGTCCGGCGCCGGCAAGTCGACGCTGCTGAAGATGATCGCCGCCATGGAGCGGCCGAGCTCCGGCAAAGTGCTGGTGAATGGGCAGGACATCGGCGCCCTGAAGCGCGCCGGCATCCCCTTCCTGCGCCGCAACCTGGGCCTGATTTTCCAGGAGCAGCGCCTGCTGAACGACCGCTCCGTGCTGGCAAACGTCATGATGCCGCTGCTGGTGACCGGTTCCCCGCGCTCGGCCGCGGAACAGCGCGCCCGCGCCGCCCTCGACAAGGTCGGCCTGCTGGACCGCGCCGGGGCCCAGCCGTTGGCCTTGTCCGGCGGCGAGCAGCAGCGCGTGTCGATCGCGCGCGCCATCGTCAACCGTCCGCAAATCATCCTGGCCGACGAGCCGACCGCCAACCTCGACCGCGCCAGCGCCAGCAAGGTGATCGATGCCCTGCACGCCTTCCACTCGGTGGGCG
>JBCNOX010000077.1:0-13712 GCA_039593645.1 Pseudoduganella sp. | reverse complement strand
CTTTGGCTATCCCATCGAGTTGGCCGCGGCGCTGGCCGTGTCGACAGTACGACAGTCGGTCGAGCAATTTGAAGGTGTTGAGGAAGTCATCTTTTGCTGCTTCTCACAAGCAGACCTGGCGGTCTACGAAAGCGCCTTACTCCTGTGAGCCATCCGAAACGCAAAAGCCGTTCTATCGAAATCGAGCAAGGATATTTCATCTCGACGCAGGCAAATTCTCGTTCATGCCAAAATGAGAGCAACGCCATTGCGAAAGCTGAGCATGACGCCGGAACTCGTCTGCACCATCGGTCATTCGAATCGCCCAATCGAGGAATTCATCGGATTGTTGCGCCAAAATGGCATCGAATGTCTGCTCGACATCAGGACAGTGCCGAAGTCGCGTCATAACCCGCAATTTGGGCAGGAACAGCTAGCTGCGTCGCTGGCCGATGCAGGAATCGAGTACCGCTATATACGCGGGCTTGGCGGCCTGCGTCGCCCGCGCAAGAATTCGGAAAATAGCGGCTGGCGCAATCCCTCGTTCCGCGGTTATGCCGACTACATGCAGACCGAGGAGTTTGCGGAACATGTCAACGCGGTCGTGGAACTCGGACGCAGCAAGTGCTGTGCGCTGATGTGCGCGGAGGCAGTCCCTTGGCGCTGCCATCGCTCATTGGTGGCAGATGCTTTGCTGGTCCGCGGCGTACGCGTGGACGATATCATCGATGGGCGCCAACGGCGTCCACACAAGATGACGCCATTTGCTCGCGCAGAAGGGTTACGTATTACGTATCCCGACGAAGGAGAGCGTGGGAATCAGTGATCTTTTTAAGGCTGGCTGGGTGGTATCCTGCTCAATTTTGGTCCCGCCATGAAGAGAACACCGTACGGTCTGGTCGCAGCAACCATCTTAAGCGCCTCCTTGCAAGCCAACGCGTGTATCAACGCAGTCGGCACCAACTACCGTGGCGAGTTCATCAGACCAATGAGTTACACGGGCCAGCAACTCAAACCCCAATTGTCCACACCGACCGACAGATCATTGCTGATTCCTTGGTCTGAGCACGCAGTCGCAGATGTACGCAAGTCGCCGTCCTTCCCCAACCTGATCGAACTGTCCGCAGTCTTGATCCGTTTCGGTAAATTGCCTGAAGCGGTGAAACTGCTTCAGTTTGTGGAGAGCAAATACCCCGGAAAGTATCAGACGGCATCCAACATGGGTACTGCTTACGAACTAATGGGCCGGAACGAGGATGCATTGAAATGGATTCTCGAAGGATTGAAGCGAAACCCAAACGACCACTTCAAAACTGAATGGCTGCATGTTCACATCCTGAATGCAAAGTTAGGGAAAGTCCCTCAGCAGGCTCCTGGCCGATCAATCCTGAATCTCGACTTCGGCAATGAGGCAATGCCAAAACGTCCTGCGCATCTTCCCAGCGGGAACGACGGAAAGCCCGTTTCCCTGTACGAGATGGGTAGCGCCTTACGCTACCAGCTGACGGAGCGGATTTGGTTCGTCCCCGCACCAGACAAGATGGTTGCAGGGATGCTGCTCGACTGGGCGAACCTTGAGCTGCTCGCCGGGTCAGTAGAATCAGCTGACGTGCTTTACGACGCTGCAATTCGTTACGGAATTAAAGAGGACCGCACCATCTCGCTGCGCAGAAAAGAGGTGGCAAACATCCTTTCACGAGCAAGGAAGAATCCGAATCCGCAGGAAGGAGACTGTGAGTTATGCCATCCGCCTGGTTCCGAGCTCCAATAGCGGCAGCTTCGCCATGACAGTGCGCGCATTCACAGCCGCAGACTTTCCTTCAGTCTGCCGCATCTACCTTGAGGCGAAACGGGAAGAACTCAAGTTCGAGCCCTACCCTTTTGCGGTCACGCCACTTGAACAGGACGAGGGCATCCTCGCCGCCTTTAACGAATCCGATGTCATCGTGTTCGATGACGGCGAAGTACGCGGCTTCGCGGCGACTTTCGCCGGCCAATTGAGGGCGCTGTTCGTGGATGGAGAAAATCGCGGAAAAGGTATCGGGCAGGCACTGGTTGATGCCATGGTGGCGAGAGGAACAGAAGACGTTCATGTCAACGTCGCAAAGTCGAACGTCGATGCCTTGCGGTTTTACGCACGAAATGGATTTTCGATTGGCGGTGAAACGGTGAGGCAATACTCCGGGGTTAAAATCATCTACGTCCAAATGCGGCTAAGCGCTAAGCCAGCGGACGTCATTGCATTGAACTGCTGAAGGCTCAGGGTGGCGAGCGTCTCACCGGTATTGAAACGAACAGAGATTAGTTTACTGGGCAGCCGCTTCCGGCCGGCGGGGGCTCTCGAAAAACCAATCCCGAGGGCGATGCTTTAGCCACTCCGGACATGGCAGGTCGGCAAGATCTTCAAAAACCTTCGCTGGAAATTGACGCCTAGCAGATTTTTGCCGACATGCCGAGGGCATCCTGCCAACAATTCCTCTTGTATGTGCCTGTTGGAGCGAGAGTTTGAATTGCTCGACATGCGGCCTTTCAGAATCGTCATATAACCCAGAGAACAGAAAATACTTTCCAGCGTCTAGGCTGCGCCCTTTCTTGAGCAAGAGCCTGCCCCACGCATGATAAGTCAGCGGATCATAAATCGTCAGCCTGCCGGACAGCCTTTGGACCAGTTCCCCATCTTGACCGGATTCTGTGACCTCTGCGACTGCCACACTCCAAAAGGCCGGGCGACCGAAAATAACTCTAACGTTATCCGTGTCTCGCATTTTCTCTGCAAGGGCATACCGCACTTGGAATTCGTAATGTTCGGGACAGTTCGTGACTACCCAGCAATCTCCAAATGGAAGGTGCTCACGATACAGTCCGACACGCCACTGCCACAGCTTGCGTTTCGCTGCAATGAACCCCGATTTTTGAATAGCGTCTGTCATGTCTAGCGGTACAGTCACCTTCCCGGAGCGAGCTTACTGTGCGAGCAGGATGGTCGAGCTTTTGCCGTTGGTGCGGACAACGCCATTTTTCACAGTGTACGCGGCGCCAGAGTATGCGTCCTTCAGCTTCACGCCATCGGCAAACACACCGCCTACAGTGATGTCAACCGGCTGGCCGGTCTTCACGTCCAGCGCCACCACGACCTTGTCTTCACCTCGTACGCGGCTGAAGGTGTACGGCAGGTCCGCCAGCTTCTTATGCTCGCCGGCGCCGATGGCCGGATGCGCCTGGCGGAATTTTCCCAGCTTCGCCCAGTGCGTCCGCACCTTGGCGTTCGCTTTGAGGTCGCCCCAGTTCATGAAAGAGCGCAGCTTGGCATCGCCCTTGGCCTCTGCCACGTCGAGCCGGCGCGAGATCTCGTCGCCGTAGTAGATCTGTGCCCCCCCTGGCGCGAGCAGAAGTTTGTTCGCGGTCTCGAACGGTTTCTGGCGTGCTGGATCGAAGGGATTGCCGTCATCGTGCGAATCCATGTAGTTCATGACCGAGTGCCCTTTCAGCGGTCCCGCAAGCTGGGTCGCGTACTTGCTGAACAAGGATTCGTAGTCACCCTTCGCGTCGTGCACCATGCCGAAGTTGATCAGTCCATCGAAGCCATTGGCGAAGTAATTCGCTTTCTCGCCCCCGCCCATGTCGAAATCCTGGCCGTGGGCGATGTTATAGTTGTACACCTCGGCCAGCATGAAGAAGCGGCCATCGCCCAGCACCTTCCTGGGGTTCAGGCTTTTCCATTCGTCATGCGCCGCCAGCGCAACCTTGCGCAGCTCCGCCCATACCGCTGGCTCGACGTGCTTGGCCGTATCGGCGCGGAAGCCGTCGACACCGTACTTGCGTACCCAGTCGGCGTGCCATTTCATCAGGTAATAGCGCGGCGCGCGCGGATAGCCGGTACGGGCAAAGAAGTCGTCCAGCTCTTTCACTTCGCGCTCGTAGCGTCCTTCGGCTTTCCATTTCGCCGCCAATGCTGGCGGCAGCTCCACCGGGGCATCGCTCTCCGTGCGGAAGTCGGGCAGGTTTTTCACCAGGGTGCAGCTCACAGTGGAGGGTACATCCTTGTACTGGCACTGCGGCTCGATACGCACCCAGCCTTCCGGCCAGACCGGGTCGGTCTCGGTAACCGGGCCGGTATGGTTCATCACTACGTCCAGCAGCACGCGAATGCCGCGCGCGTGCGCAGCTTCGACGAAATCGCGGAAGTCTTTTTCGGTGCCAAGGTTGGCGTCCATCGCCGTGAAGTCACGCGCCCAATAGCCGTGGAAGCCGTAGGATTTTCCGGTACCTTCATCCGTGCCGGCATGGATTTGTTCGACCGGCGGCGTGGTCCAGATCACATCCACGCCCATGTCGTCGAAATACCCGGACTTGATCTTTGCCGTCAGCCCCTTGAAGTCACCGCCCATGAAGCCGCGCAATGGCGCCGCGTCAGCCTTGCGGCCGTAGGACAGGTCGTTCGATTTGTCACCGTTGGCGAAGCGGTCGGTGACCAGGAAGTAGACGGTCGCATTCTCCCAAAGGAATGGCTTGGGCGGCGCCGCGAGTGCGCTGTGCGCGCCGGTGGCAAGCAATAGGGACAATGCGATGGATGAAAGTTTCATTCGTCTTTTCCTATGTAATGACTGTTGGATTGGTGCGGCCTGTATGCATGACGATGCTCGCCACGCTGTCTGCAATTGCAATCAGCCCTGCTAGGGCTTGCTGCGTTGGGATATGGTGTTGCGCCGGGTCTGCCTCGAAACGTTCGAGGTAGACGCGCAAGGTGGCGCCTTCGGTGCCGGTACCGGACAGGCGGTACACGATGCGCGAGCCATCCGTCATCATGATGCGGATGCCTTGCTGGCTGGCGTGCGAGCCGTCGACCGGGTCGGTGTATTCGAAATCGTCGGCGGCCTGTACTTCGTAGTGGTTCAGCTTCTGCCCCGGAAGGTTCGCAAGCTTGATGCGCAAGTCCTGCATCAGCAGTTGCGCGGCATCAGGGGCAATGGCTTCGTAATCGTGGCGCGAGTAGTAATGGCGGCCGAAGCGCTGCCAGTGGGCGGTGACGATTTCCCGCACCGACTTGCCCCGCGCTGCCAGCAGGTTGAGCCAGAACAGCACAGCCCACAGGCCGTCTTTTTCGCGGATATGGTGCGAGCCTGTGCCATAGCTTTCTTCCCCGCACAGGGTCGCCTTGCCGGAATCGAGCAGCGTGCCGAAATACTTCCAGCCGGTTGGCGTCTCATAGCAGGGCACGCCGAGTTCCGCCGCCACCCTGTCGGCTGCGCGCGAGGTCGGCATCGAGCGCGCAATGCCGGCAATGCCGCCGGAGTAACCTGGCGCCACGCTCGCATTGGCAGCCAGCACGGCCAGGCTGTCAGATGGCGTGACAACGAAATTGCGGCCGACGATCATGTTGCGGTCGGCATCGCCGTCGGAGGCGGCGCCGAAATCCGGCGCGGCGTTGGCGCACATGATGTCGACCAGTTCTTCGGCATTGACCGGATTGGGGTCCGGGTGCACGCCGCCAAAATCTTCCAGCGGCACGCCGTTGATCACGGTGCCCTGCGGCGCGCCCAGCATGCCTTCCAGGATGGCGTGCGCATAGGGGCCGGAAACGGCATTCATGGCGTCGAAGCGCATGGTGAAGCCGCCCGCAAACAGCCGGCGGATGGCGTCGAAGTCGAACAGCTTCGCCATCAGTTCCGCATAGTCGGCAACGGGGTCGATCACTTCCACCGCCATGCCTTCGATGGACGCCTGCGCGCCAGCCGTATCGATCTCGATATCGGCGGCATCGCTGATGCGGTATTGCGCCAGCGCCAGCGTGCGTTCGTAGATTGCTTCGGTCAGCGCTTCCGGCGCTGGGCCGCCGTTGGAAGCGTTGTACTTGATTCCCCAATCACCGTCCGGGCCACCCGGATTGTGGCTGGCCGACAGGATTATCCCGCCCATCGCACCATGCTTGCGGATGACGCAGCTTGCAGCAGGCGTGGACAGGATGCCGCCACGCCCCAGCAACACGCGCGCGAAGCCGTGCGCCGCAGCCATTTTCAGGATGACCTGGATTGCTTTGCGATTGTGGAAGCGGCCATCGCCGCCAAGCACGAGCGTCTTGCCGGTGGCATCGCCAAGCGTATCGAACACGCCCTGCACGAAATTTTCAAGATAATGGGGCTGCTGGAAAACTGCGACTTTCTTGCGCAGCCCGGAAGTCCCCGGACGCTGTCCGGGGATGGGCGAAGTTGCTACCGTTTGAATTGCCATATTCGCTCCATTAAAGGGATCCGTCCCCTTTATTTTCCTGCGAATGGCGCGATCGGTGCGCGCCGCTGGATGGCTTAGGCTTCTTTCTTGGCCGAGTCGCTGACGATCAGGGTAACGATGCCGCCGATCGCCATCGAGACGCCGCCCAGCACCAGCACATTGACCGAGTGGCCGTTGAACAGATGCTTGATGACCGGACCAAGCACCAGGTTGGCGACGATCTGCGGCAGCACCACGAAGTAGTTGAATACGCCCATGAAGTAACCCATGCGCTTGGCCGGCAGCGCGCCCGCCAGGATCGCATAAGGCATGGTCAGGATGCTGGCCCATGCAATACCGACGCCGATCATCGGCAGCATCAGCATGTTCTTGTCATGGATGAAGGCGATGCTGATCAGGCTCAGGCCGCCGATCACCAGGCAAAGCATGTGGACCACCTTGCGGCTGGTGACGTGCGCCAGCTTAGGCAGGACGAAGGCGACCAGCGCGGATACGCCGCCGTAAATTGCGAACAGGTTGCCGACCCAGTTGCCCGCCTCCTGGAAGACGGCCGATTTGCCGTCGGTGGTGCCGAACACATTCTCCGCGACTGCCGGCGTGGTGAAGACCCACATGCCCATCAGCGCGAACCAGGTGAAGAACTGCACCAGTGCCAGTTGCACCATGGTCTTTGGCATGTGCACGAAGCCGCCAAACACTTCTTTCAGCGAGAACAGGAAGCCGCGGCGCTGAGCTTTCTCCATGCGGAACTTCTCGACGTCTTCCGGCGGCAGTTCGTCGGCGGTCAGCACGGTCCACAGCACGGACAGGAAGTAAGCGGTGCCGCCGGCATAGAAGGAGTAGCGCACGGAGTCGGGGATCGCACCGTTGACCACTTCATTGCTGACATGAAGGAAATTGGTGAAGATCATCGGCAGCAGCGAGGCAATCACGCCGCCCAGGCCAATGAAGAAGGTCTGCATCGCAAAGCCGGCGGTCTGCTGCGACTCATCCAGCTTGTCGCCGACGAAGGCGCGGAACGGCTCCATCGAAATATTGATCGATGCATCCATCAGCCACAGCACGAGGATAGCCATCCACAGCGCGCTCGAATTCGGCATCAGGAACAATGCAATGCTCGCCAGCAGCGCGCCGATGAAGAAGAATGGGCGTCGGCGTCCCCACTTCGCGTGCCAGGTGTTGTCGCTCAGGTAGCCGATGATCGGCTGCACCAGCAAGCCGGTCACCGGCGCGGCAAGCCAGAACAGCGGCAGTTCATCCGGGGTCGCACCCAGGGTCGAGAAGATGCGGCTGGTATTGGTGTTCTGCAGGGCGAAACCAAACTGGATGCCAAAGAAGCCGAAGCTCATGTTCCACAACTGCCAGAAAGTCAGCCGCGGCTTGCTGATGATGGATTGCATTTGCATCACTGTCCCCGAATAATTTTGTAGCAAAATAACATGGCAAGTACGGACTGTCAATGCGTGATCAGCCCGTAAACGCTGAGTTTTACATCATTTCTGTAGTCAGGCTACAAAATTACTGCCAAGTTTGCCTTCATGGCGCTACGTGCAGGCAACATCACCTGTAAGGTGCGGCTGCGGGCATCCCAGCGGGCGGCCACGGCTTTGCCGTCCAGCTTCACGCTGCGCGGGCGGCTCACCACATTGTGCACCTTGAGCGTGTAGGCGCGGCTGACCGGCTGCCAGGCTTTGCCAACTTCGGTCGTGATGCCGATTTCGAAGCCGGTTGCCGACGCAGTGCCGGCGAAGTGGGCGATTTCGTACTTGCCCTGCTCGTAGGCGTTGGCGGTGGCGCCGTCATCGTCATACAGCTTGCCGCTGGTCGCACCCGCGCTCGAATCGTAGTAGTAATGCAGTTCGACCTGTTTGGTGTTGTAGTCGCGCGTAGTCTGCACCACCTTTGCCAGCGGCACGAAAGCACCGGCCCGTACGAAGACCGGAATATGGTCGGCGACCACCGGCACTACTTCGTTGATGCCGCCTGCGTGCGCAGCGCCGCTGTAAAAGTCGAACCAGACCTTGGCCGATTTCGGGAAATTCACTTCCTTGCGCTGCGCTCCAGGCTCGGTGACCGGCGCCACCAGGAAGTCCCGGCCCCACAGGTAGGTCGAGGCCACGCCGTTGTCGCCGCCCTCGAACATGATCGGGCGCATCAGCGGCAAGCCGGTCTGGCTGTTGTCGAAGGCCGCGCTGTAGTTATAAGGGAGCATGGCGTAGCGCAGCCGGATCGCGTCGCGGGCCAGCGACTTGGTGCGCTCGCTGCGGAAGACCGGTTCGGCCGGCACTTCTTCCTGCGCGTGAGGGCGGAACACCGGCTGGAACACACCGTACTGCAGCCAGCGCACGTACAGCTCGTCGTCCAGCATCGGCGAGGCGAAACCGCCCAGGTCGGAGTGCATATAAGCGAGGCCCTGCATGCCCATTTGCAGCGCGATTTCCATTTGCGACTGCAGGCCGCCCCAGCTGCGCTGTACGTCGCCGGACCATGGGATCATGCCAAAACGCTGGGAACCGGAGTAACCGGCGCGCATCAGGATGAAGGGGCGCTCGTTCGGGAAGTCCTTCCTGTAGCCTTCCGCAACCAGGCGCGCCCAGTCGTGGCCGTAGATATTGTGCACCTGGTCGGCGCCCAACTGGCCATTGCTGCCGTGACGCAGCGCGGAAGGATGCACCTCAGGTTCGCCAAGATCGCCCCACCAGCCGGCCACCCCGCCCTCTTTCAGCTCCTTGTAGATATTCCAGAACCAGTCGCGCCCTTCCGGGCGGTACAGGTCGACCAGGCCGGTGTTGCCGAAGTAGAAGTCATACTTGAATGGTGCGCCGGCGGTGTCGGTGGCAAGGACTTTCTTTTCCACCGCTTCCTGCCAGCGGCTGGAGGTGGTCAGCACGAAAGGCTCGGTGATGACAACGGTCTTCACGCCTTTCGCTGCCAGGTCGGCCATCATGCCCTTCGGGTTGGGGAAGCTTTCCTTGTCCCAGGCCAGGTTGCCCATGGTGCCCTTGACGGTCTTGCCAAACCAATAGAGGTCCAGCACCACGGCGTCAAGCGGAATCCTGTCGGCGATGAATTTGTCGACCACGGCGCGGGTTTCGGCCTCGGTGTGGTAGCCGAAGCGGCTGGCGAAATTACCAAAGGCCCAGCGCGGCGGCAATGGCTGGCGGCCGGTCAGGCTGGTGTAATTGGCCACCACGTCTTCCCATTGCTCGCCGGCGATGACCTGGTAAGTCTTGCGGCCGCCAATGGTTTCATATGACAGCGTGCCGTCCTTCCTGCTGTCGAAATCCAGGTAGCCGATCTGCGGGTTATCGAAGTGAATGGCGTACTTCTTCGAAGACAGCGCCATCGGAATGGTGAAGTTCAGGAGCTGCGAACGCGCCTCGTAGCCATAATGGGCGCGGTTGTACAACTGGAAGCGATTGCCGCGGCGGTTCATGCCGGTGGCGCGGGCGCCGGCGCCATACAGGGCCTCATCGCCGTCCAGTGCGAACTCGATCGCCTCCGTATTGCCGTCGCGGCGATAGCCGCGCTTCTCGGCCACCAGTGGCTGGCCCTTATACCAATAGCTGATGCGGAACGGCTGCTTCTCCACGCGCACGGTAATGCCCGGCGTCGAAAATTGGAGCACCCCGCCCTCCTCGCGCAGCGTGCTGGCCACAACTGCAGGCGGCAATACCACCGCATGTGACACCGCATCAGCCACTTCACCTTTCGGAATAAAGGTGGTTTCCACCACCGCCGCGGAATACGCCTTGATGATGTAGGTGCCGTCGTTTGTGCCAATTTCCAGCGCACTACCGTTTTTTACGGCAGATAAGAAATGGCGATCCGCGTTCTGCGCCATGGCAGCTTGGCTAATCAGGGCCAATATTGCAAATTTAATTAGTTTCATGGGGTGATATATTAGCGGGCAGTTTTATCTGAGAGGAGAATGAATTGAATAAAACGATGTTGAAAAAACCGATGGTCCTGGCCCTGGGACTGGCTCTGGCAGCGGGCTTCGCCCATGCCGCGCCAGCCGCAAAAAAAGGCAAAGGCACCCCGGCCGAAGCGAAGAAATTCATCGCGCAGACCGAAGAGAAATTCGACAAGCTGGGCAACGACGCCAACAAGGCCGCCTGGGTTGCGCAGAACTTCATTACCGACGACACCGAAGCGCTGACCGCCTACTTCGGCGAGCTGCAACTGGACGCAGCCGGCCAGGCCGCGCTGGAAGCGCGCCGCTTCAACGGCGTGAAGCTGCCTGAGGACGAAGCGCGCAAGATCAAGCTGCTGCAACTGACGCTGATGCTGCCGGATCCGAAGGAGCGCCAGGCTTACGCCGACGCCAACGCCAAGCTGAATGGCGCCTACGGCAAGGCCAAGTACTGCCCGACCGACGGCCGCCCATGCATGCCACTGGGCGAGCTGGAAAAGACCCTGGCCAACAGCCGCGATCCTAAAGTCCTGCTGGACGCCTGGAACGGCTGGCACATGCAATCGCCTTCCTACAAAAAGCTGTATACCGAATACGTTGAGCTGTCCAACAAGGGCGCGCGCGAAATGGGCTATGCCGATACCGGCGCCCTGTGGCGCTCGGGCTACGACATGAAGCCGGAAGAATTCTCGGCCGAAATGGAACGCATCTGGCAGCAGGTGAAGCCGCTGTACGACTCGCTGCACACCTACGCCCGCTACAAGCTGCGCGAAACCTACGGTCCTGACCAGGTGCCGCTGGAGGGCCCGATCCCGGCGCACCTGTTCGGCAATATGTGGAGCCAGAGCTGGGAAAACATCTACCCGCTGCTGATGCCTGCCACCGGCGCTTCCAAGTTCGACCTGACCAAGGTGCTGGAAGAGCGCAAGACCAGCGCCAAGGAAATGGTGCAATACGGCGAACGTTTCTACACTTCGCTGGGCATGCCTAAGCTGCCGGAGACCTTCTACCAGCGCTCGCTGCTGGAGAAACCACGCGACCGCGAAGTGGTATGCCACGCTTCCGCATGGCAGCTGGACGGCAAGGACGACGTGCGCATCAAGATGTGCATCCGCCCGACCGAAGAAGAATTCGCCGTCATCCACCATGAGCTGGGACATATCTATTACGACCTGGCTTACAAGAACCAGTCCAACCTGTTCCGCAACGGCGCCAACGACGGCTTCCACGAAGCGATCGGCGACACTATTGCGCTGTCCATCACCCCGAGCTACCTGAAGAAGGTCGGCCTGATGAACGAGAACCCGGACCCCAACGCCGACATCGGCGTGCTGCTGAAGCGCGCCCTGGCAAAGGTTGCCTTCCTGCCGTTCGGCTACTCGGTCGACAAATGGCGCTGGGATGTTTACTCCGGCAAGACCAAGCCTGCCGATTACGACAAGAGCTGGTGGCAGCTGCGCGAGCAGTACATGGGCGTGAAGCGCCCGCTGCCGATGCTGGCTAACGGCTTCGACGCCGGCGCCAAGTACCACGTTGCGGCCGACGTGCCTTACGCCCGCTACTTCCTGGCCCACCTGCTGCAATTCCAGTTCCATCGTGCCCTGTGCAAGGAAGCCGGCTACACCGGCCCGCTGCACCAGTGCTCGATCTACGGCAGCGAAAAAGCCGGCAAGAAGCTGTGGAGCATGCTGGAAATGGGTACTTCCAAGCCATGGCCTGAAGAGCTGAAAGCCGCCACCGGCGAAGACCGCATCGACGGCCAGGCCCTGCTCGACTACTTCGCCCCGCTGAAAGTCTGGCTGGACGAACAAAACAAGCAACTGGCCGCGAAGGCTAAGTAAATACAAAAATCGGGGGCCGCGGCCCCCGATTTTTTTTGCACCTGTCAGCTTAGAACTTGTAGTTCGCGCCCAGCAGGAAGGTGCGGCCATACTTCTGGTATTCCAGTTGCTGGTTGCGGTTGCCGTTGTAGGTCTCGTAAGCTGCGTCGCGCAGGTTGTTCACCTGCAGAACCAGGCCCACGCCCTTGAACATGCCTTCGTTGAAGGTGTAGCCAACCTGGAAGTCCAGGATGTTCTCGCCAACCACGTAGCGCAGCGAACGCTCGCCGGCGAAGTTGCCGATTTCACCCACGAAGTCCGAACGCTTGCGCTGGCTCAGGCGGGTTTCGAAGCCGGCCTTCTCGTAGTACACGGTCAGATTGCTGGTGTGCTTCGACAGGCCTGGCAGCATGATGGTCTGGCCCAGGTTGGCGCTCGGCTCCTTGATGGTGATGGCGCTGTCGTTGTACGAGTAGCTGCCGCTCACGCCGAAGCCGTCCAGTACCGGGGTCACCATGTTCAGCGGCAGGGAGGCAGTCAGCTCCAGGCCTTTCATGTTGCCGCCCTTGCCATTGTAAGGAGCGGTGTAGTTACCGAACGGGGTAATCGCCTTGGTGCCAGGGATCTGTGCCGAGAAGTCGCGGGTGCGGGTCTCGGTGAAGATGTAGGTATCCAGCTTCTTGTAGTAGAAGGCCAGTGCCGCGTAGGCTTTCTTGCCGAAGTACTTTTCGTACGACAGGTCGAATGCCTTGGCGCGCCATGGGTCCAGCTGCGCATTGCCGCCGCTGCCGCCTGGTTTGAAGTCGTTGGTGCCGACGTTGAAGTCCAGTGCGGAGCGCAGCTGGTCAACACGTGGACGGGCGATCTGCTTGGCCAGGGCCATGCGCACGGTGTGGTCATTCGGCAGCTGGAACGCCAGGTTCATGCTTGGCAGAACGTCGGTGTAGGTCTTGCCGTCGTGGACTGGCTTGACTTCCTGGCCTGCCGGGGCGGTGCCGTCCCAGTACTTGGCATCAGAAGACTGGTCGGTGCGCTGCACCTGCACGCCGAAGTTGCCGCGCAGGCTGACGTCGCCCATTTCGTGCTCGATATTGGCCTTGGCGAAGGTCGTGGTGATCTTCTCATTCACGGTCCAGGCCTTGGCGATCAGGTAGCTCTTGTCTTCGGTCGGAGCGAAGGTCATGTACTTGGCCACGACGCCCGGCACGTTCCAGGCAGGGATGGTGCCCACGCCGGCGAAGCCCAGGTCAACCGGTGCGTACAGCAGGTCCGAGGAAATGGTCGAAGCGGCGCCTGCCAGCTTGATGTCGCCTTCGGGCTGGTGCTTTTCCTTGCTGCGGTCGGAATAGTGAACGCCGACGTCGAAGCTCGAGAACCATTTCTCCAGGGCGCCGGAGGACTGGATGTTGGCAGCCAGCTTGAAGCCGTTCAGCTCATCTTCCACGTGCGGGGTCTTGCCGTAACCGGAACCGTAGATGGTGTTACGCACGTACAAGTTGGCAGGGCTGCTGTAATCGCGGCCAGGATTCATGGTCGGGAAACCGCCCGTGCCGATTGCCAGGGCAACGGAATCCAGGTATGCACCACCAGCAGCGTCGCTGATCTGCAGGTTGTTTTCCAGGTTGACTTCGTCGCGCTTGGCAGTCGAGCGGCTCAGGTCAGCCACCAGCGACCAGCCATCCATCTTCCATTCGTTGTTCCAGCCGATGGCGCGGATATCGTCCTTGCGCTTGTCGTACATGCCGCGCACCAGAGGATATACGCCGGTG
>JBCNOX010000076.1:0-13748 GCA_039593645.1 Pseudoduganella sp. | reverse complement strand
CTGTCTCGTCGACCCAGGAATCGGGCAGCACGTCCTTGCCAAGCTTGGAATCGGACACTGCGTAGATCTTCTCCTGGTCCATCGGCGCCCCATCCACCGTGCAGTTGGCGGTGTTGACGTACTTGACTTGCCGGCTGTTCCAGCCGCCCGCGGCGCCGGTCGCGAACAGCGTTCCTTGCCAGATCACTGCCCCGTCATAGGTGTTGTTGGCGGACTTCACGATCACGCGTTTGCCGCGTGCGATCATCTCGCGCGGCAATTCCCAGCGGCTGGCGGGTTTGTCGGAGGGCTTGTACAGCAGGGCGCCGAAAACGGTGGTCAAAGGCCCTACCACGCCGGCCTGGTTGTTGGCGCGGTCTTCCAGGTCGACAAAGACAATCGCCTTCGGATTGGCGTCCAGCCAGTTGCGAATCTTCCACAGTTCATTGGGATAGTTGTCGGCCGCAGCGTAGATCGCCGAGCAGTCCTGGTGGCATAGCTGCACCTCGCCATTATTCATGTGGAGATCAAGGTCGACATTGCGGATGCCCGAATTGAGCAGCTGGTTCATCGGCCAGCGCTGGTTGGCCCAGGTGGCGCCGCTGTCGTTCCAGGCGTTGTGCGCGCCCAGCACCTGAATTCGGTTGAGCGGCGTATCCATCGCCACGTCGTACTGCGTGCGGATGCCCAGTCCAAGGTCCGCAGCGTGCAATGCCTGCATCCCGAACAGGAGAGAAACGACGACGCCAGCCAGCTTCATTCTGCCTCCGATAGTGAGTGCCGTGAACCGGCAAACTTACCCCAGGAACGGCGTGCGCACGCTGGAGGCACACCTCTAAGATTTTGGCTCGTGCGGTCATTTACTTGTAGCAAAGTCCTGCTAGTTTGGCCGACCAACCACTTAAGGAGGAACAGATGCTGAAAACCGTTAGCTGCGCGGTTGCGATCGCGTGCGCCTTTTCTACTTTGCCCGCAATGGCAGCTTGCCCGGACTACGTAACGGCGGCCAACCCGCCCGCACTCTCTGGTCCCGCGCGCAAGGCGTTCTCGAACTTCGGCAACACCATCCTGGCCGGCTTGTACAAGCCGTGGCATATGGCCCATGACGTTATCGTGAAGTCCGGCCAGGCGGCGACGATCACCGGCAAATTCGATTACGACGCGGTGCTGCACAAAGACCTGGAAGGGGAACGGGTGCATGCCTACCTGTACGGGACAGGCATGCAGCAGTGGCAGTATCTCGGTAACTTCATCACTAATAGCGACGGCAAGGTCAGCGTGCCGCTGGGCGTGCGCCCGGTGGGCGACTATGTGGTGCGATTTGTGGTCGAGGGCGACCTGAGTAGCACCAACGGTTACCTGAGCGTGGTCGATCCAAGCCGCGATGCCGTGTTGTTCGACATCGACGGCACGCTGACCATCAACGATTTCGAGGCCTATGCCGATTACGTAGGGGTCAAGACCGCAACGGCTTACTCCTACGCGCCGCAAGTCGTCAATGCGTATCGCCAGAAGGGCTATCAGGTCGTCTTCCTGACCGCGCGCCCATACTGGGTTACCAAGGATGGGCTGGAATGGCTGAAAATCCAGAACATGGGCCAATGGCACTACCACTCCAATCCTTACGGCGACGGACCCATCCCGCCCGATACGCAGCAATTCAAGACCGACTACGTGCGCTACCTGCGCAACACGGTCGGCCTGAACATCGTGCGCGCCTACGGCAACGCCACGACCGATATCGCGGCCTATGCCGATGGCGGCATACCGAAGGCGCAAACCTACATCATCGGCGCGAACGCCGGCGCCTCCGGCACGCAGCCGATCCAGGGTGATTACACTGCCCATTACAGCTTTGTGGTGGAGCCCACTCCGGTAGCGAGCTGCCGCCGCTAACGTGGTAGATTCCCACTTTGAACATTGAGATGGAGGTTTGAAGTGGGAATCCTTGACGGCATGCTGGGCAACGCGTCCAAGATCGACATTGCTGACTTGCGGGAGGACTTTGCGAAAGTCCTGGCGCCGAACGAGCGCGTGGAGCACGCTTACCAGCTCATTCGCGACTATTTCGTATTCACCGACAAGCGCCTGGTGGTGGTGAATATCCAGGGCGTCACCGGCAGCAAAAAGGAATATCACTCGATTCCTTACAAGAGTGTGACGCATTTCAGTATCGAGACTGGCGGCACGCTGGACCTCGACGCGGAGCTGAAGATCTGGATCTCGAGCACCGCAGAACCGTTCTCGCAGAAATTCAACAAGCGCCTGAGCATTTATGAAGTGCAGTCCGTGCTGGCGAGCTATGTGCTGAAATGAGGTAAGCGCATCCATCTTTCGTCGGCGGGCGAATTGTTGCGAAGGGGAGGCCGCTAGCATGATGGCTTTTCACGGAGCCAGCCATGCCTGCCTACGAAGTGATCGATATCCCCAGCCACCAGCCGGCCCTGGTGGCTCGTGTGCGCCACACCCGGCCAGACCGTGCCAACGGCGCACTGCCCGTGCTGTTCGTGCACGGGTCTTCATTCCCCTCCGGACTGTCGTTCGATTTCCGCATGGATGGCCAGTCCTGGATGGACTGGATGGCGGCACGCGGCTATGACGTGTACGCGCTTGATTTCCCCGGATACGGCCTGTCGGACCGGTACGCCGCCGATACGCCGTCGCCGCCTGGCCGCGCACGCGAGGTGGCGCAGGATGTGGGCAACGCGGTCGATGCCATCCTGCGCCGGACGGGCAAACGGCAAGTCCTGCTGGTAGGGCATTCCTGGGGCGGTTCGGTGGCCGCGCGCTATGCGCAGGACCATGCGCCCAAGGTGGCAAAACTGGTGCTGTTCGCTGCGATCACGCCGCGTGCGGCAAATATCAGCGTGCCGGCCGCACCTGCCGGTGCCTACGAGCAGTTGACGCCAGCCCAGCGTATTGCCGCCATGGACAGCCTGCGCCCGCCGCAAGAACCTCCGCTACTGCACGCCGACGTGTTCGCCCGCTGGGGCGCGCAATGGCTGGCGTCGGACGCACGCAGTGAAGGCGCGGTTCGTTTCCCTGCAGGGCCCAGTGCCGACCTGGCGGAGTTGCGGCAAGGCGGAAGCTATTACGACCCCGCGCGGCTGGAAATGCCGGTGCTGCTGGTACGTGGAGAATGGGATGCGTGGCCCAGCGATGCCGATTATCGCGTCCTTCAATCCACGATCAAAGGCGCACGCTACGTCACTATTCCGCGCGGCACCCATGTGATGCACCTTGAGGCCGCGCGCGTCAGGCTGTACGAAGCAGTGCACGAATTCCTCGGTCAGTTGACGCCGTAACGCGCGCGGATGGCCGCCAGCGCGCCGTTCTGCTCGAGCTGGGTAATCGCTTGGTTGATGCGCGCGAGTTGCGCCTGCGTGGTGCTGGCGGCATTCAGCATCAGGTGTACCGGCGCTCGGTAGGGCAAATAGGGCAACTGCACGATCTTGACGTTTAGCTGGCGCGCGATATGGCGCAGGGCATGGGCGTCACCCATGATCAGGTCACCGCGTCCCGCATCCAGCATCTTGATGCCTTGCTCGAAGCTGTTGAAGGTACTGCGCCGTCCTTCCGCATTCAGCAGCGGCAAGGCGTGCTCGTAGTCGTCGCCGTAATAGCCAAGGCGCGGCGCCAGCAGGCTGGCGCGCTGTTTGACGATGTCCTGGAAACTCCCGATACGGCGCAATTTATCCAGCTTCTCGGGTACGGTAAACAGGCCAACGGTCTCCTGTCGATAGGGCAGGCTGAAACGGGCATAGCCGCGCCGCTCTTCGGTGGCCGAGGCGGCCATCAGCAGATCCAGCTTGCCTTGCTGGAACATCACATTGCGCCGCGCCGGCGGCATTTCTTTTTCCAGTTGCAGGCCGCAGCCGGCGTGCTTGAGGATGGCCTGCAGCAACTCAAGGTCGACGCCGCCCAGTACTTCCTTGTCATTGTGATAAAAATAGGGCGGCCATTCTTCCGGTGCCAGGCGCAGCGTACATGCGCCGGCAGGGCCGGCAAGTTGTATCAGGAGTGCTGCAAGCAACAGCCTCATGGCCGAGGGCATCCGAAAGTATCCACGAGGACAGTGTTTCAGATGGCAGCGTCGCTGTAAAGAGAAAAGCTTCTCCTTGTGGTGCCGGTATATTTCCCGACCGCCGGCCCCGGTAGTGGCGCCGCAGCGCCAGGTGCACGCATTGTGCTGGCCGAATGTGACGGCCGTTTGACGCCCGTGTTACGGCTTGGTGTAATACGGGCCATGAAAGAAATACATGCACTCCTGCAACAAGCCGTCGCACTGCACCAGAAAGGCGAACTGGCCCGCGCGCAAGCCATCTACGACGAGGTGCTGCGCGCCCAGCCGCTGAATTTCGATGCGCTGCATTTGAGCGGCGCCCTGGCGCGCCAGCAAGGCGATCCGCAGCGGGCGCTGGACTTGATCGATGGCGCGCTGGCCATCGACAGCCGCCGCGCGATCGCCCACTGCAACCGCGGCGTCGCGCTGCAGGACCTGGGCCGCTACGACGAGGCGCTGGCCAGCTTTGAACGGGCACTGGCCTTGCAGCCGGAATACGCCATCGCCCTGAGCAATCGTGGCAATGCCTTGCGCCACCTGGGGCATATCGACCGCGCGCTGGAGAGCTACGATGCGGCGCTGCGGCTGTCTCCCAAATACGCCGAGGCGCTGTGCAATCGCGCAGTCGCACTGCAAACGCTGGGGCGCCACGAGGCGGCCCTGGACAGTTTCGGCGCGGCCCTGGCAGTGCGGCCCGAATACCCGGAAGCGCTGCATGGCGCCGCCGTCTCGCTGCTGGCGCTGGGCAAACCGGCCGATGCACTGGAAGGCTTTGAACGCGCGCTTCACATCCAGCCGGAATACGCGGAGGCTTGGTGCTCGCGCGGCGCCTTGCTGCTGCGTGCCCAGGATCACGAAGAAGCGCTATCGAGCTTCCAGGATGCGCTGGCCGTGCGCCCGCGCTATGCGCGTGCCCAGCTCGGACTGGCGAACACCTTGCGTGCCATGGGCCGCCGCGAACCAGCGGTCGAAGCCTACCAGGCAGCGCTTTCCTTCGGCGCCGATCCTGAAACGGTCGGCTACATGCTGGCCATCATGGGGGCCGAGCATGCGCCCGGCGCTTCGCCGGCTGCCTATGTGAAGGCTCTGTTCGACCAGTACGCCGGCAACTTCGACCGCCACCTGGTCGATGTGCTGCGCTACCGCACGCCATCCCTGCTGGTGGAAGCCTTGCGCCGCCACCTGCCGCCGGGCGAACTCGATATCCTGGACGCCGGCTGCGGCACTGGCTTATGTGGACCGCTGCTGCGGACACTGGCCTGCCTGCTGGAAGGCGTCGACCTGTCGCCGCACATGCTGGACCGTGCGCGCGATACCGGCTTGTACGATGGCTTGTATTGCGGCGAGATGGTGGGCTACCTGCGCGTACGGCCGGCCAGCGTCGACGTCATCGTCGCGGCCGATGTCTTTGTCTACTTGGGCGACTTGAAGCCGGTGTTTTCCGTGGCGCGGCTGGCGCTGCGCAGCGGCGGCCGTCTCGCTTTCTCGGTGGAGGAGTACGATGGCGAACAAGACTTCGTGTTACGCTCCTCCGGCCGCTACGCACATTCGCGCAGCGGCATCGAAGCGCTGGCTCGCAGCCACGGCTTCACCATCAATGAAATCACCCCAAGCACCCTGCGCCAGGAAAGCGGCGAAGATATGCGGGGGCTGCTGGTCATACTATCGAGAACCTGATGCCTGTTACCCGCATGATGCCACTCTCAGCATTGCTGCTCACTGGTGCGGCGACTGCCGCCGCGCCCTTGTCGCCCAGGATGGCTGAGGCTTTTCGCAAACAGTACCCGAACATCAGAATCGTTGAGAGCGACGACGAAGACAAGACCAGTGTGAATTACCTGACCCGCGAAGCACGGTTCCGGCGCAAGCTGGATGGCAAACGCAAGGAGAAGCGACCGTCCTTCAAGATGCCAGCGCTGATGACGTTGAAGACGTTCAGTTATGACACGCACTACAACGCGATGCCCGAGGAACTGCACGGCCACATCGACGATCAACTGCGTTTCGTCGAAGGCAAATAATGACGGTGGAACCCCTCGAAATTGCCGCAAACGGGATCATGGCCATCTCCGTCTTTCTGGCGGGGCGCAACAATATCCACTCATGGTGGACCGGTATTGTCGGCTGCACGCTGTTCGCTGTGCTGTTCTACCGCTCGCAGTTGTATGCCGATGTAGCGCTTCAGCTGTTCTTGATCGTCACCTGCGTGATCGGTTGGCGCCAATGGCTGCGCGGCGATCATGGCCGCGCCCTGCACATCCGCACCACGCGGCTTGCGACGCTGGTCAAAATGGCCGTTGGCGGGGCCGCGGCGGCCGCGGCCTATGGGCTGATGCTGAAGCATTACACCGATGCCTTTGCTCCATTTGTGGATTCGGCGGTGCTTATGTTCTCCGTGATCGCGCAAATCCTGCTGATGGGGCGTCGCATCGAGAACTGGCCTGTATGGCTGCTGGTGAACACGGTCTCGGTGCCACTGTACGCCAGCCGCGGGTTGTATCTTACGGCGGCGCTGTACGTGGCGTACTGGATCAACGCCCTGGTCGCATGGCGGCATTGGCGCCGCCAGCGTGCAGCAGGGGCTTAGAAAGGCCGCGCAGGCGATCAATCGAACTTTTCATTGGCTTATGGCTTACTTCAGGACGAAGATGGCATTCACGGTCTGTGAATAGGCGATTGAATCCGGTACGGTGTATTTGCCGGTTTGCGGGGCTGTACCGCGCGTCTCGCGGTTGGCCTGCGATTCCATGAACGGCGCGCCGACCTGGGCGAGCGGGCCGCGTGCAATGGCGACCACCGGGCCAAGCTTGCGACCGAAGGCTTTGGCCAGGGAGTTGCCCTTGTTGCGGGCGTCATCGGCGGCAGCCGCCATCAGTTGGGTGTTGATGTCATCGCCATCGGTGCGGTCGAAGGTGGAGCTGATGCCGGTGATGTGGGCCATCTCCACCAGCTTGGCGATCAGGCCTGGCCATTGCGCCAGGTCGCGCACGCGGGCATGGAACAGGCGGCCCATTGAATAGGCGGGCGCTTGACCGTCGTTGACCGGGACGGACTTCTTTTCTATCTCGTACGATTCGATGTCGGCTTCCTGTACGCCGTGATCGGCCAGCAGCTGCATCGCATTGGCGCTCAGTTCCTGCAATTGTGCCGCTGCGGTTTCAGCACTGGCATCCTGGGCGCCGGCCTCGAACTTCACTTCGCCGATGTCGGGCCGCATCCATAGCTGCGCTTTGCCGCTGGTGCTGACGAATGGATGCGAGGGCAGGGCAGTGCCGGATGCCTGTGCCCCGCACGTAGCTGATATCGCGCACAGTACCAGGGCCGCGATGGCGGAACTCAATCTCATTTACCGTGCTCCTGGCGCCAGACGTATTGCAGGTTGGTGTTGCCGGGGCCGTTTTTGAAGCGGCACTTGGCGATACCGCTGCGGGCCGCTTCGTCCAGGGCCGGATGGCCGGACGATTTGATGATCGCGGAATCCTTGACGGCGCCATTTTCGTCTACGGTGAAGTTGAGGGTGACGGTGCCCGTGCGCCCCGCTTTGAGGTCCGCTTGCGGCCAGGCCGGTTTTGCGCAAGAGCTGAAGTCCACGACAGGTCTTTGCGTCGAATCGTGCGAGCCGGCGTGCGCGCAAGCGGTGAGGGTCGATAGCAGGGCTAAGGTTAATAGTTGCTTCATTTGTTCAGTCTCCTTTATTCGAGGGTCCACACGTACTGCATCTGCTGCCAGGTTTCGATCGGCTTGCCGCGAACCTTGGCAGGTATGAAATGGCATTTGCTGATGCCGGCCTGAGCCGCCATGTCGAGTCCGGGATGACCGCTCGACCTGACGACGCGCGAGCCAGCGACATTGCCCCTGACATCGATATTGAACGACAGGGTCACGGTGCCGGTATGCTCGGCTTGCAGGTCTTCGCCCGGCCACAATGGCTTGGAGCAGGACTTGAAGTCCACCACGGCCGGGGTGCGTGCGGCCGGCAGATTGGCTGCATCGACGCGGGCATTGGCGTAGCCGGTCAGGCAGGCTGCGGTGACTCCCAGCGCGGCTACGACGGCTTTCCAGTTGCTGCGCTGCTCTTGCGGCGCCATCAGGTGGCGGATGCGTTGCATCAGGTCGCCGCCATCGGCAGCCAGCGCCAAACGCTGGGAGGCGAATTGCATTTTCTCCAGCTCGGACAAGGCGAGCGCCAGGCGGCGCGGTTCGCCGGTCAACTGTGCGGCGATGCCATCCGCCACCAGCTCACGTTCATGGCGGATGCGGCGCGACAGCCACCACACCGCAGGGTGATAGAACAACAGGGTTTCCACCACGTTCTGCAGCAGGTTGACCAGGAAGTCATGGCGCCGCACATGGGCCAGTTCATGTGCCAGCAGGGCTTCCAGCAACTCGGGAGGCATGCGCGCCACCAGGGCGGCAGGCACCAGCACGACGGGACGCCACCAGCCCGCAGTGATCGGGCTGGCCAGCGTTTCAACGATACGCAGCCCGACTTCGCGGCGGATGCCGAGGCGGATTGCAAGCAGCGACAGCCGCTGCTGCCAATATTCGTTGCGGCCGCCGGTGCGGCGCGCGCGGGCAATCCAGGCCAGGCCGAAGGCGCTGCGCAATGCCAGGGCGCCGACGCATGCAAGCCAGGCTGCCACCAGCAGCGGCAGGCGGTTGTCGATGCTGGCCAGCAGCTCGCTTTGCGCGAAGGTGCCGTCGCCACCCGCCAGTACCAGCGCTTGCAGCGAGCGTGGCGTGACTTGCAGCGCGCTGGCAAATTCGTACGCCGGCCATAACAGGCAGCCCAGCATAGCCACGCAGGCCACGCCATAGCGTGCGCCGGGGCGGGCGCCGCGCATCAGCCAGAGCAGGGCTGCGGTGGCGAGACCAAGCAGGGCGCCTTGCCACAGGAAGTGGATCAGGACCCAGCCAGCAGCATGGACGATGTCATTCATTCGGCTTGTCCTCCTGCTTCAGCAGCGCTTCGATTTCTTCGCGGTCCTTCTTCGAGATGCCGCTTTTCAGGGCCGCCAGCACCAGCGCCTTGGCGGAACCGGCGAAGGCGCGCTGCAGCAGGTCTTGCAGCATATTGCCCTGCATCGCCTCGCGCGCCACGGCGGCGGCGTAGATGTGGGAGCGCTGGCTTTCGTCGCGGATCAGCAGGCCCTTGCCATGCATGATCTGCATCAGGCGCAGCACCGCGCCGTAGGCCAGGTCGGGCTTCCCGGCCAGCATGGCCTCGTGGACTTGTTTGGCGGTAGCGGGGCCCAGCGGCCAGATCGCCTGCAGCAATTCCAGCTCGGCTGGAGTCGGTTTCGGAATGGTAGCCATGTTTATTTCCTTTTAACGTTTTGACTAGAATAGCCTGTCTAGACAGAGTTGTATACTTCGCCGATTCCGCTGTGGCGAAATGTAGACAATGATGTCTATAGATCCAAAATGCATATAGGTCTGAGTTTTAATTAGTTTCAGAAATGAAAGGTCAACGTTATAGTTGCCTCATGAAAACGCAAGCCTCGCTCCTTCGCCACACCATCTATCTGCTCTGCATGGCGCAGTGCATGTGCCGCTGCTAAGCGCGCCGAACCGAATCCCCGCAACAAACCATTCAGCCGATCCTGCCCACGAGGCAGGCAGGCCCCCGCTTACCCATAAGGATGAACATGATCAAGCCTCTCAGCATCGCCCTGGCCATTGCGGCCGCATTTCCGCAACTGTCGTACGCAGAAGAAGAACTGGCCCGTGTCGTCGTGACCGGATCGAACATCCGCACCTCGCAAAAAGAAGGCGCCAGCGCCGTGCAGGTGCTGACCGCCAAGGAATTGGCCGCTACCGGCAAGACTACCGTGGCTGACATCCTGCGCACGATTTCCGCCAACAGCGGCAACAGCTATAACGAGCAATACACCGGCAGCTTCTCGGCGGGCACCGCGGGCCTGTCGCTGCGCGGCCTGGGCCAGAAGAACACCCTGATCCTGGTGAACGGCAAGCGCGTGTCTTCCTACGCCACGGCGCAAGACCTGCAGGAAGTCTTCGTCGACCTGAACTCGCTGCCGATGGCGGCGGTGCAGCGCATTGAAGTGCTGAAGGATGGCGCCTCTTCCGTCTACGGTTCGGACGCGGTGGCGGGCGTGGTCAACATCATCCTGTACAAGGAATTCCAGGGCACGGAGGTGAGTGCGCAGATCGGTTCTTCCACCGAAGGCACGGGCCAGCTTGAACGCAGCGCGTCGCTGCAGACCGGCTTTGGCAGCCTCGATGACAAGGGCTGGAGCGTGGTGTTTTCGCTGGACGCGCTGAAGCGCGACAAGCTGCAGCAAACCGACGTGGCCTACCTGCGCGGCAGCGATTTCCGCGGCTACGCCAACGGCACGCTGGCATGGACCCCGACCAACTACTACGGCACCTCCGACGCAACCAGGCAACTGGGCGGCGTGCAAGGCCCGCTGCAGGTGCAGGATTACGGCGACATCACGCCGGGCAAGAGCGGCAAGGTGCTGGCCTACAATCCGGCCGAATTCCGCACCCTGATTCCGGGCGTGGAGCGCGTCCACACCTCGCTGCGCGGCACCCTGAAACTGAATGACAACACTGAAGTCTACGCGGAAGGGCTGTACGGCTACTCCTGGGCGGAGCAGACTTTTGGCGCGCCACTGACCGTTGGCAGCGGCCTGCGCGCATGGAACAACGGCAGGCAGGCGCTGGACAACATCACCGTGGCGCTGCCGGTTGGCCATCCGAACAATCCCGGCACCTCGCCGCAGCCCTTCACCGCTACGTTGTTCGACCTGGGCCCGCGCCTGAAGGAGGACAAGGTGGACTTCTTCCGCGCGTTGACCGGCATCAAGGGCAGCTGGAACGGCTGGGAATATGACGCCTCCATCGCCCGCTCCGGCAGCCAGTTGAAGGAAACCGTGCAGAATTTCGTCAACCGCTACGAGTTCGAGAAAGTACTGGCCGAGGGCAGCTACAACTTCGCCGACCAGTCGAAGAACAGCGAAGCGGTGCGCAACCGCCTGCGCCTGTCGACGCTGCGTCCTGCCCAATCGAAGCTGACCTTGGCCGACTTCAACGCGTCCAAGGAGCTGCTGGAGCTGCCGGCCGGCGCGCTGGGCTTCGCTTTTGGCGGCCAATGGCGCCAGGAGGAAATGAACTCCAACACTTCGACCGCTGTGCTGTCGGGTACCGAACTGCGCCCGGCGATCAACATCATCAAGGGCAAGCGCGAAGTGACCGCAGCCTTCGCCGAGTTCAACGTGCCGGTGCTGAAAGACCTGACCGTCAACCTGGCCGGCCGTGCCGACAAATACAGCGACTTCGGCTCCGCCTTCTCGCCGAAAGCCAGCGTGCGTTACCAGGCAGCCCCGTGGCTGCTGCTGCGCGGCACCGTGTCGCGCGGCTTCCGCGCGCCGTCGCTGCCGGAGATCACCAATTCGACTTCGGTCAGCTACGGCACCGTGATCGATGCGAAAGACCCGGTCACGCCAGGCCAGCCGCGCGGCATCACCAACATCACGGTCGCCAATACCGAACTGTCGCCTGAACGCTCGAAGAACGTGAACCTGGGCTTCGTGGTGTCGCCGTCGGCCGCCAGCAGCGTGGGCGTGGACTTCTACCATATCCGTACCAATGGCGTAATCGATACCGAAAGCACCGACACCATCCTGGCCAACGAAAGCACACACCCCGAAAAAGTGGTGCGCGACCAGCAGGGCCGCATCCTGACCCTGTACCGCCAGTACGCCAACCAGGGCGAGCGCGTGGTCAGCGGCATTGACGTCGACCTGCGCTACAAGCTGCCGAAGAGCGCCTACGGCAACGTGACCTTGGGTGCACAACTGAGCCGCGTGTTCAAATACGAACAGCCGCTGTCGAACGGCGAGCCGCTGACCAACGGCGCCGGCACCAACTATTTCGGTTCGATCCCGAAATGGCGCGGTACCACCAGCGCCACCTGGGAGCTGGGCCAGTGGACTACCAACGCTGCGTGGAATTATGTTGACGGCTACGAACAGACCACCCGTCCGGGCGAGCGCGTGAAGCCTTTCGCCACCGTGGACCTGAACGTGGGGTACAAGATCAGCGCAGCCACCAGCGTGAATCTGCTGCTGGCCAACGCCTTTGACCGCAAGCCTTCGTGGGATAGTTCGTTCACCTTCTTCGACTTCACGCAAGGCGACCCGCGCGGGCGCTTCGCCTCAGTCAAGCTCAATCACAAGTTTTAACGATTGAGGCGCGGTAGCTGCTGGGAGTCGTGCCCATCCGTTCGCGGAAGGCCGTGGCGAAATTGCCGGCATTGGCAAAACCCAGCAGCAGCGCGATATCCTGCACGTCCATGTCGGTATCGCGCAGCAAATGCATGCCGCGCTGGATGCGCGCTTCGCGGATGTAAGCAAACACGGTCATGCCGGTGTGGGTGCGGAACAGCTGGTTCAGCTTTTCGCGGTAGGTGCCCACGCTGGCGGCGATTTCCGCCAGGCCGGGCAGGGCAGCCAGGTTGTCGTAGATCAGGCGCTTGGCTGCATTGACAATCACCGAGTCGGTGTCGATCGGCTCGGCCGCCGTGGCCTCTGCCGGGGGCCGCTTCATCAAATTCAGGTGCACGTGGATGCGTGCCGCCAGTTCACCCGGCGTGAACGGCTTGCTGACAAAGTCGACGCCGCCAAGCTGAAGGCCCATGATGCGGTCTTCCACCGCCTCGGTGCCGCTCAGGAAAATAATCGGGATGTCGCGCGTGGCCGGGTTCGCTTTTAACAAGCGGCAACACGTATAGCCGTCCATATTCGGCATCCTCACGTCCAGCAGGATCAGGTCAGGCTGGCCGGACAGCGCCAGCTGGTACCCCTGTTCGCCATTGAATGCCACCGACACTCGGTAGGGCATTTCGCTTAACAAGTCGACAAGCATGCGTTGTTCGAACGCGGAGTCATCCACGATCAGAATATTGCGCACTTGTGCATCGCTGGTCAGGTACATGGTTGTTCAGGGTGGGGCTGTGTTGCTTATTATGCCCATGTTTAAAAGAATCTTGCGCATTTCACATGGGGCAAAGGCGTTCTCTCCTCTGGCAAAAGTAGTGTGCGCCGCCACAACGCCGAATGGAAAGAAGATAGCTACGTTCCTTGCAAGAGTGATTTTTGGTGAGTCTTTTAGGGGTGTTTTCGCGGTTCAATTGAGTCTGAAGCATTCAACTGGTTAAATTAAACCAACTGACTAGGAGGCAACATGAAACATACCGACTTTGGCCAAATGCCCTGCCCGATCGCGCGTAGCCTCGGCAAGGTTGGCGAGTGGTGGAGCATCTTGATTTTGCGTGATGCGTTTTACGGCCTGACCCGCTTCGATGAATTCGAGAAGAGCCTGAAGATCGCGCCGAACATGCTGACCCGTCGCCTGGCCGGCCTGGTCGAGGGCGGTCTGATGGAGCGCCGCCAGTACAGCACCCGCCCGCCGCGCTATGAATACATCCTGACCAAGGCGGGCCGCGACTTCAAACCTGTGCTGCTGGCTTTCATCGCCTGGGGCAACGAGCACCTGTCGCCGGAAGGCGCCAGCTTGCTGGTGGTGAGCCGCGAAACCGGCAAACCGGCCGACCAGGTCCTGGTCGATGCGAATAGCGGCCTGGCCATCAATGACGAGGACTATATGTTCGCGCCAGGGCCTGCAGCGC
The DNA here is from genome assembly GCA_039593645.1 of Pseudoduganella sp. Taxonomy (GTDB): domain Bacteria; phylum Pseudomonadota; class Gammaproteobacteria; order Burkholderiales; family Burkholderiaceae_D; genus Rugamonas. The sequence goes on along the minus strand of JBCNOX010000076.1, from coordinate 51 downwards.
CGGAAGTGATGCGTAACCGTATCACTGAAGCCAGCCGCCGCATGCCTAATT
>JBCNOX010000075.1:0-13769 GCA_039593645.1 Pseudoduganella sp. | reverse complement strand
GAGTAACATGCGCAACAATCTTAAAACTAACCAGAGGAGAACTTATGCAACGCAGCACAGCCAAGCACTTCATTTTTACCCTGTTTGCATTCTTGCTTGCATTCAGCGTACATGCGGAGAAACTGCCGAACATCACCATTCTGGCCACTGGCGGCACCATTGCCGGTTCGGGCGCCAGCTCCACCACCACGGTGGGCTACACCGCCGCGACCGTCGGTGTCCAACAATTGATAAACGCAGTGCCGGAACTGTCCAAGATTTCGAACGTCACGGGCGAACAAGTATTCCAGATCGCTTCCGAGAGCATGACCAATGATCACTGGCTGACCCTGGGCAAGCGCGTTAACACCCTGCTGGCGCAGCCGAACGTCGACGGCATCGTGATCACTCACGGCACCGACACCCTGGAAGAGACCGCCTACTTCCTGAACCTGGTGGTCAAGTCGCGCAAGCCGGTTGTGCTGGTCGGCGCCATGCGCCCTGGCACTGCCCTGTCGGCAGACGGTCCGATCAACCTGTATAACGCCGTGCTGATCGCAGGCAGCCAGGATGCAGTTGGCAAAGGCGTGCTGGTAGCCCTGGGCGACCAGATCCACAGCGCACGCGATGTTTCCAAAACCAATACCTCGACTCCGGATTCTTTCAAGACTCCTGAACTGGGCATGCTGGGTTATGTGCAAGGTCCTAAAGCCTTCTTCTACCGCACCGGCACCCGCAAGCATACCGTCGACACCGAATTCGATATTTCGAACCTGACCAGCCTGCCGCAAGTCGATATCGTTTATGGCTACGCCAATATGAATGCGGTCGCGCTGAATGCCTTTATCGCCGCGGGCGCAAAAGGCATTATCCACGCCGGTACCGGTGATGGCAGCGTAGCAGCCAAAGTAAAACCTGAACTGGCGGCAGCTCGCAAGAAAGGCACCGTTATCGTTCGCGCCAGCCGCGTTGGTAACGGCATCCTGGCCCGTAATGGCGAGGCAAATGACGATGAACTGGATTTCGTTGTTGCGGATACCCTGAACCCGCAAAAAGCCCGCATCCTCCTGATGCTGGGCATGACCAAGACTTCGAATACCAAAGAACTGCAGCGCATGTTCTATACGTATTAATTCCCGAGCCCGCCGAGCGCGGGCTTTTTTACGGCCAACGCGCCAGCTCCTGGCGCGTTCAAGCCAATTTTCGGCCTAGCGATCCAGCGCCCGTCCAGCAGCGGCAAGCACTTGCTCGGTGAGCATCTCGAGCTTGGGTGACTGGATGCGCCAGGAGTGCCAATAGAGCTGAATATCCAAATATTTGCCGGGCACGAGATCCACCAGCTCCCCAGATTCAAGCAAGGACTTATATTGCTGGCGCGGCAGCATGCCATAGCCCATTCCCAGGCGGATCGACTCGACGAATGGATCGCTGGACGGTACGTAATGCACCGGATATGCGCCCGGCGGCAATCCCAATTCACGCTCGATGAATATCGCCTGCAGTGAATCTTTGCGGTCAAAAAACATTACTGGCGCTTTGCGGGCGGCTTCACGCGTAAATCCCTCGGGGAACCAGCGCTTAACAAATTCCGGCTGGGCCAATAATCGGTAACGCATGAAACCCAGGTGCTGCGAACGGCAACCGCGCATCGGCTCCGGTTCGCTTGAAACACCGGCCAGCACCAATCCCTTCTCGAACAGCGAATAAGTGTGATCCTGATCGTCGAGGATTATCTCCAGCAGGAGATTTTCCCGATTCAGGAAAGCGCTCAATTCCGGCAAAAACCAGGTGCCGAGGGTGTCGTTGTTCACCGCAACCGGAATACGCGGCGGCATTGCCTCGTCAGCCTTTAAATCAGCCAGGAATTCCTGCTCCATCAAGCGAGCGCGACGCAAATACTGCACCAGCCGCTGCCCGGCACTGGTCAGGCGAATAGGCCGGCTGCGGATCAGCAACGGCGCCCCCACCGCCGACTCCAAACCGCTGACCCGTTGGGAAACGGCCGACGGCGTCAAATGCAGGACCGTCGCGGCCTGCTCGAAACTGCCGGAATCGATCACCGCCAGCAAAGCTTCGCCTTGTCGCGCGTCGGGAATCATCACCCACTCCTTTAGCAAAATTAATGAACACTGAATTATGTTAATTCAGCTTCATTTACAAAGCCAGCAGCTGCAAAATTCAGGCTCCACAACAGGAGTCAAGAAAATGCAGAGTTATGTGAACGGTTTGGGGCTCGGGGCGAGCCTGATCATGGCAATTGGCGCCCAGAATGCGCACGTTTTAAGGATGGGCATCAAGCGCCAGCATGTGGCGCTGACGGTGGCCGCTTGCATCGTGATCGACGTGATTCTGATTGCGCTGGGGGTCGCCGGCGCCGGCGCAATGATCCAGGATTCGCCAATGCTGCTGGCTGCCGCGCGCTGGGGCGGCGCCGCATTCCTGCTGTGGTACGGCCTGCGCAGCTGGCGCTCGATGCTGACGCCAAAATCACTGGCAATAGACGCCATTGCACCGGCGCCGGACGCCAGGCAGGCGCTGGCAAGCGTGGTCGCGCTATCGCTGCTGAATCCCCATGTCTACCTCGATACGGTCGTGCTGCTCGGTTCCGTTGGCGGCAGCTACCCGGATGGCCAGCGCGTGGGATTCTCGGCGGGCGCCATGACTGCCTCCCTGCTTTGGTTCACGGCGCTGGGCTTTGGCGCTACCCGCCTCGCAGGCTTGCTCGGCCGACCGCTGGCCTGGAAATTTATTGAAGGGTTGACCGGCGCTGTCATGCTGACGCTCGCCGTCGGCCTCGTTACGGGGTAGTATATTTTGCATGCTCATCCTTTACGCCGGAACGATCGTCCTCAGCGCTTTCCTGCTATTCCAGGTGCAGCCCATCATCGGCAAAATGGTTTTGCCGTGGTTCGGCGGCTCGGCAGCGGCGTGGACTGTTTGCATGCTGTTCTTTCAGCTCACCCTCCTGCTGGGCTACCTGTACGCACACCTCAGCAGCCGCTATCTGGCGCCGCGGCGCCAGGCCTGGCTCCACACCGGCTTGCTGTTGATTGCTGCGCTGACGTTGCCAATCATTCCCAGCAGTAGCTGGAAGCCATCCGTCGCCGATGACCCGGCGTTCTTGTTGCTCGGCTTGCTTGCTGCGACCATCGGCCTCCCCTATTTCCTGCTTTCGACGACGGGACCGCTGGTCCAGCACTGGTTTGCACAGGAACGGCCCGGCAGCGTGCCATACCGCCTGTTTGCCTTATCCAACTTCGCTTCACTGCTGGGTTTGCTGAGCTATCCCGTGCTGTTCGAGCCGCGCTATACAGTAAAGGAGATGTCGACTATCTGGTCGGCAGGCTTTGGCTTGTTTGCCCTGTTTTGCAGCGCCCTCGCGTTAAGCGGACGCGGCCGCAGCGCAGTCCGGCATACCTTGCGCGAAGATGCGCTGGAGGGAAAACCCGGCTTGCAAGACAGCCTGTTATGGTGCGGCCTGGCCGCCGTGCCAACGATCGTCCTGATGGCTGCCACCAGTCATTTGACAGCCAATATCGCCCCGGTGCCCATGTTGTGGGTCTTGCCGCTGGTGATCTACCTGCTCACCTTTATCCTCTGCTTTGAAAGCGCACGCTGGTATAAACGCCGTTTGTTCCTGCCGCTGATGGCGGTGCTGACGCCCCTGCTGATTGCGTGCACCAGCTTCCCCAGCCTGATGCCGCCAGGAATTCTCTGGCCCACCCTGCTCTTCAGCGTCTGCATCTTTACCTTCTGCATGGCATGCCACGGAGAGCTGGCGCGGCTCAAGCCACACCCGGCGCAGTTGACGGCGTACTACCTGATGATAGCGACTGGCGGCGCGATCGGCGGCATCTTCACCGGACTACTGGCGCCGCGCATTTTCAATGACGACTACGAGCTGACCCTGTCCTGCATCGCAGCCGTTTGCATCGTTGGAGCGGCATGCCATCACCGTCCGTCCGGCCCGGTGCAGAATGGAGCAGCCATCAAGGCTGCCGTATTCTTTACCACGCTGGTTGGCGTGCTGTGGGCTGCCAATACGATATGGCCGTCGACGCCATCGATCAAGGCCCGCAATTTCTATGGGACAGTCAAGGTCAAGGATACCGAGCCCAGTACCGGCCAGGTACGCCAGCTCACCCACGGCACGATCGTGCATGGCCGCCAGTTTCTCGCTCCGCAAAAGAGGCGCTGGCCGACCACCTATTACGGCAGCAATAGCGGGGCAGGCATCGCCATCGCGGCCAGCCGCAACGGCTCGCCACAACACGTCGGCGTAATCGGACTGGGCGCCGGCACGATGGCGGCCTATTGCCGGCCCGGCGACGTGTACCGCTTTTACGAAATCAATCCCCTGGTGCTCGACTTCGCCGACCAGCATTTCAGTTTCCTGCGCGATTGCCCGGCCTCGAAAGGTGTCGCACTCGGCGACGCGCGGCTGGTGCTGGATGCCGAAGCGCCGCAGCAATTCGATGTGCTGGCAGTGGATGCCTTCTCCGGCGACTCAGTCCCGGTACATCTACTGACGACTGAAGCCTTTAATATCTACTTCCGCCATCTGAAACCCGATGGGGTACTGGCGATCCACATCTCCAACCGCTACCTGGACATGGCGCCAGTTGTGCGGCGCGCAGCAGACAGCTTCCACCGCACAGCCTTCCTGTCGCAGAGCGCATCCGACGCAGAGCGCGGAACGACGGCAGCGACCTGGGTCCTGATTGGCCAGCGCGACCGCCTGGTTGCATATGCCGGCTTGCACGAATTGCCGCCAGCACCGGATGTGCGGCCATGGACCGACGATTACAGCAGCCTTGTTGGAATCATGAAATAATCATCACGCAACTTACCCACCGAAAGGAATTGACGATGGACGCAGTGAAGATTGATATCGGCCTGTCGGACGACAGCCGCGCACGCATTGCCGATGGCCTGTCCCGCCTGCTGGCCGACAGCTACTCGCTCTACCTGATGACCCACAACTTCCACTGGAACGTGAAGGGCCCCATGTTCAATTCCCTGCACCAGATGTTCATGACGCAGTACACCGAACAGTGGACCGCGCTGGACCTGATCGCAGAACGCATCCGCGCACTGGGTTATCCGGCGCCAGGCACCTACGCCGAATTCGGCAAGCTGAGCTCAGTCAAGGAAGTGGCCGGCGTACCGAAGGCCATGGACATGGTGCGCCACCTGGTCTCCGCCCAGGAAGCCACCGCACGCACTGCCCGCTCCCTGCTGCCGGTAGTCGACGAAGCCAACGACCAGCCAACCGCCGACCTGCTGACCCAGCGCCTGGACGTGCACGAAAAAACCGCGTGGATGCTGCGCAGCCTGCTGGAAGAATAAGCCTCAGGCCATCCTGTCCGAAGTAATGATGTGCTCACCCGGCTGCGGGTGCATTGCCGCGTCAAACATGGCGCGCGCAATGCGATCAGCCGGATTGATGCGCCACGCGCGCGGCAGCACCGGCCCAAGCGCGGAAAGGATCGGCACCAGGATTTTTTCCCCCAGCCGGAATTCCTCGCGCGCGCCGCCAATCAGGCCGGGCCGGGCAATCACCAGCGTTTCAAACCCGAGCGAGCGCAGGCCGTGCTCGACCTCGCCCTTCACGCGGTTATAGAACACGCTCGAGCCAGCATCGGCGCCCAGTGCTGAATTCAGTACAAACGTTAGCGTGCCATACTGGCGCGCCAACCGAGCCACGGCCATCGGATAACTGTAGTCGACTTGCCGGAAGGCCTCCTGCGAGCCGGCCGTCTTGATGGTGGTGCCCAAGGTGCAAATCACTGCGTCAGCCCGCCACCAGGGCTCCAGGGCAGGCAAGCGCTCGAAGTCCACAATCGGCGCAACCAGTTTCGGATGCGGCTCCAGCCTACGTCGCGTAGGGGCGACGACCTGCGCGACCTCCGGCGAGGCCAGCGCCAGTTTCAACACTTCGCGGCCGACCAGGCCCGTCGATCCAACCAGCAGTAAATTCTTCATGCCGGGATGATATCAGTCGGCATTCCGAATCGCATTCGCCCGCCGCCGCAATTCGCGCTCCGTGGCGAAAGGACGGTCTTCCTCCAGGCAGGGTTCACCCTTCAGCTCATCGCGAAAAGTCCAATGCAAATGGCTTGCCCGCACCACCAGCCCGCGCAGGCGCTTGACTTCCCACAGCACGGCCAGCATGTCGGCATTCTGGTTTCGAAGCCAGATTTCACGTAGTTGTGCTGCTGTCAGCGGCTTTCGGATAACTGTATGCATATACAGTAGTTTAGCAAGCTCAATCGGGTTAGCATAGCCCCATGTGCACCAATTACCGCCCCACATCACGCGACCTGCTGCAGGAGATGATGGACATCGACCTGTCCAATCTTGCCGGAATTGAATGGCCCGACGAGACCTGGAAAGACTACGACGCTCCCATCATCCGCCTTGGCCTCGACGGCCAGCCGGAATGCGTGGTGGCCTCATTCGGTTTCGTGCCGCGCCGTCATGCACCGGCAGCGATGCCGTCGCTCACCACCATGAATGCCCGCAGCGAAACCGTCGGCCAGCTGCGCTCATACAGCAAATATTGGCGGTCGAGCCAGCTTTGCCTGGTCCCGATGACCGGATTCTACGAGCCGAATTACGAATCCGGCAAAGCCGTGCGCTGGCAGATCAGCATGGCAGACAAGGCTCCCTTCGCCGTGGCCGGCCTCTGGCGCACTTGGGAAGAAGCGGATGGCAGCACCAGCCATTCGTTCACCCAGCTGACCATTAACGCCGACGAACACCCTCTGCTGAAGCGCTTTCACAAGCCGGACGATGAAAAGCGCACCCTGGTCGTGGTACCGCCGGAAGCCTACCGTGACTGGCTGTCCTGCCGCGATCCCGAGTTTGCCCGCGCCTTCCTCACCCCATATCCCCACGAGCTGATGCACGCGTGGGAAGACCCGCGCCCTCCCGCGAAGAAAAAGCCAGCATTAGAAAAACAGCAATCTTTATTGGATTTTTAATGTCGAGAAACTTTACACCCGGCATTCAGAAAGAATGCCTTGCCCTCGCACATCCTTTATAAATCAAAGATTTATAAATGCATGGCCTAAATCTTGCTTATTGTTATTTATAATTACCGTGAGCAAATTTTAGATGCCATTTATGAAACTCAAAACCTTCGCTGCCGCAGCCATTCTCGCAGCCCCAGTTTTCGCCAACGCCATGCCATTCACCCTCCTCGCGGGCGGCAACATCGACCTGGAGCAAGGCACCAAGGTGACCGGCGACGTCGGCGCCAAAGGCAACATCCACGCCAAGTATGAATCGCAGGTAACTGGCAACGTCACAGCTGGCGGCAACGTTACCCTCGAGCAGAAGTCCCAGATCAAGGGCAATGCCACTGCGGGAAAAAATGTGGATGTCAAATATCAGGCCGACGTAACGGGCAAGGTGACCGGCAAAACAAATTCGCCGTCGCTGGATGCATTGCCGGCCGCCACCGACTTCAAGGCAGGCGGCAAAGCATACGGCCTCAAATCCGGTGCAACTGCCGAGATGGCGACCGGCTCATACGGCAACGTCAACCTTGAATACGACACCACCCTGAAGCTGACCGCAGGCACCTACTACTTCGACTCGCTGACAGTGGGCGCTGAGAGCTCGCTCGTCTTCGACCTGTCCGGTGGCGCCATCAACCTGTTCATCAAGAACAATGTGAACATCGGCTCGAAATTCGATTTCGAAATGCTGAATGGCACCGCCAACGACATCTACACTGAAACACAGGGCAACTGGACGCAAGGCGCATGGGGCGAATGGTTCGGCACTTTGTTCGCGTCCGGCGCCAACAGCAACATGCACTTCAACCAGGATTCCAGGCTGGGCGGCACCTTCATCGCACGCAAGAATATCCAGCTGAACTTTGGCAGTACGGTGATCGCCATGCCGGAAGAAACCTCGGGTGTTCCAGTGCCGGGCTCTCTCCCGCTGCTCGCTATCGGCCTGGCGTCACTCGCCCTCTTCCGCCGCCGCAATGCTCGCTGAGTAACCGGTCACACGGCAATAAGCAGCGGCCAGCATCGCTGCCCACACCTTGCAGCCCTTGGCCGATGGATGGTAGCCATCCTCGGCCGCCAGCGATGGATCAGCTGGACGGCCAAGATCAAGCGGCACATGCAGCCCTGCCCCCTCAGCTGCCAGCTGCCGCAACGCGCGATCCAGCGCCGCCGCCTTCAAGCCCAGCACCCAGCGCAAAGGTTGCGGCAAAGCTGGAAATTCCCCCATCGGCGGCACGCCTGACAGCAGCACCATTTTCGGCGCACAACGGGCACGCAAGGCGGCCACCAGCGCCAACAGATCGCGCCGCCAGGCCCCCACTGGCCGGAACGACACGGCATCATTGACGCCAAATGCAAGCAACAGCACATCGACAGGCTGCGTCGGCACGTTCTTCAGCAGCTCGTGCATGGCATCGCGTACGGTGGCGCCGTTGCGCCCGTAAGCATTCCAATGGACTGTGCGACCCGTCGCATCGGCCAGGGAGGCTGCGAGTTGCGCCGTGATCGCCTCCTCCTGCACCTTGACGCCAACGCCTGCCACCGGCGATTCCCCAACCGCGAGCAATACCAGCGGTTCGCCCGCTCCGGGTTGAAAGCCGTTGCGCGCACCGCTGGCTTCCGGCATCCGGGGCGTGCGGGCACGGGTGCGCCGCCCCTGCCAGATCAATACGGGCAGCAGTGGCAAGGCAAATATCTCAGGTACCAGGTTTCTCATCATCCGATGGGGGCACGAAGTTCTTATCCAGAGTGTACTTGCACAGCAAGGTAGCCGACTTATTCTCCAGCGCCCGCTGCACATAGGGCTTGGCGATGTCGCCCATGTTCTCAATGCTGCCCCGCATCGCGTCGGTCACATCCATTTCGTCCGACAATGGCGAGCCGCCCCAGTACCCGACCAAGCCGCCTTTTTCGCGAAGAATCAGCCGGTGTTCCGCACAAACAAAGGCCACCATGCGTTCCGCCGCAAACTTGCTGTCGCTGCCGCCTGCAATGATGCTGGCTGCCAGTTCGGGGCTCTTGCGCCAGCCAGTGTTCCAGTGTTGGGGAGGCGGATTCTGTTCCCACATCATGATAGTCGACGGATTTGCCTCTTCTCGCGACATGGTCCGGGGTACGTCCTGCAGGTAGCGTTTGAATATCGCATCCACCAGCGCCTTGCTGTAACGATGGGCGCCAGATACCGGCTGGGCTGCCAAAAGGCTCAGTGCGAACACCCGGCTATCCTCATCCGTGCCGAGAATGGCCGGTGCCAGCGCAGCTTCGCTAGCCCTCATATCGGGAGCGGCGAAGGGCCAGCCGGCATCGACCAGGACCGAATACAAACGCGCCCGGGCGTTCGTTGTCCTGGCTTCCGCCGTGCGCTTCAGGATGGGCAGCAAAACCCTGGTGCCATATTTGTCCAGCGCCCGCGCGGCGGCCTCCGTCCTCTCTTTCGCCAAGTCACGAGGGCTCAGCCAGCGCACTGGCGGAACCGATTCCCAAGACAGCGGCGGCATCGGCGGCGGCTCATCTTTCGCATGCACTTCGGTATCCGCAGCAGCGAGAAGGATGTCGATCAGTACCTCCATCGCCTCCGTGCTGCCAACCTTCGACAGTCCTGCAATGGCGTGTGGCGAGTCTTCGTCCTCCTGCCGTGCCAATTCGATCAGCCGGGGAACTGCGTCTCGCGGCATGGAAAACTTGCGCGCCAGCGCCAGCGCAGCCTCCTTGCGCACGCCGATCGACGGATCATTGAGCGCCGCAACCAGCGCCGCATCCTGGCTCCCCGAGCGTTGCGTCAACTGCCCGAGCAAAACCAGCGCTGCTTCGCGCGTGTGCGCGTCCTTGTCGCGCAATGCGACCGCTGCCTTTTGCACCAGCTGCTCTACTTGCCAGGAGCTCAGGTAAGGATCGTAGTCCTGCCACGATTTGTCTGCCTGGCGGTCCAGCAACTCAAGCACCTGGACGATCAATCTCAGGCTAGCCCTGCGCACTTGCGGCAGCGAGTCGTCCACCCGCTTCGCCACAGACAGCATCATCGGCACATGCACTTTCGGTTCGAATACGACGTATCCCTCGCGCAGCCCTTGCGTTATTCCAGCCAGCACATCGGCGCGCCACGGAGAAAGTGGTGGAGCATCCCCCGATTTTACGGCCATGAACCCATGAACCAGATTGGCAATGCGCTCCGTGAGGTGCTCAGCATGGTATTTGTCGAGCTTTCCTGGCCCAGCATACGGCGCACCCGTCAGTTTCTTGGCGACATAGCCGACAGCCTGGAGGATCGCCTCATTTTCGCTGGCAGTCCGGTTGCCGCTATTGCCAGCGCCTGCAAGGCTGTTCAGCAAACTATCGAGCCGGATGGACTCATCCCATTTATCGTAATAGTTGTTGTCCAGTTGCTTGTTGATACTGCCGATGCGTGCCAGCACAACTTGAGCCGCTTTCTCCGCAGTCAGCTGGTCCTGCAACGCATCCATTACCAACTTCCGCTCGACTCCGACCCAGCCAAGTGCGGCCGCCGCTTGGCTCCGGACCTGGACGTCGTTGTCGGTAATCATCAGTTTGAGGAGGACAGGCAGATCGTGCGCCGAACCGTCTTCCGGAAACAACCATTGGCTGACGCACTTACCAGACGCCCGTGCCTGCAACACCTCCCTGATCAATTTGGCTCGCGCTTCGTTGGGAGCATCCTTCAATTTCTCCAACGCAGGCGGGGCGTAACATGGCTCCTCAACCGGCGGAGGAATAGCCGCGGCCAGCATGGGTTGGGAAAGGATGAGAAAGACGCCGGCGCACGCGGCTGAGAAACGCAACTTTTCCAACTTATAGCCCGCTCAATATCGATCAGGAAGCATACCAGAATTGCAACTAAGAAAGCACTGTTGGCATGGCCTGCCGAGCATGAATTGGATACTCCTTGGGAACGCGCTGATCGGTAAAGAAAAGGTACTCTACTGCAGTGCAGCATAACCATTCGGAGCTTCGATGGCGAAAGCAAACTCTGTAGCGCGCTTGCTGCGCAGCCTGGCGCGCGCCGGCAAAGTGCAACAAAGGCTGGTGGCTAAGCTTGTCGCTAAATCTACGCCTAAAGCCCCCAAACGTACCTCCCCCAAAGCGAAGAAAACGCCTGGCGGAGCGCACACTGCTCTCGAGATCCGACAACACAACAGGCCGGATGTCACCGCGGCGCCAGGCAAGTGGAGTACTGGTCAGTTTTCCTACGTTCCTCCTTCGCATGAGGAGCACATCCCACGCATGAGCTACTGGCTTTATATGCCGGACCACGTCCCTGCTGCGGCAACCCGTCAGGGCTTGCCCCTGCTGGTGATGCTGCACGGTTGCCATCAAAGCGCCACCCAGTTCGCGAAGGCCACCCGGATGAATCACCACGCCGAGCGCAAAGGCTACGCGGTGCTATACCCTCAGCAATCGATCAGCGTGCAGGCGCAGCGATGCTGGCGTTGGTACAGCCCTGCTGTGCAACACGGAAGCGGCGAAACCGCAGCGCTGTCGCGACTGATCGATATGATATGCAGCCAGCATCCGATTGATCGCCGGCGGATCTACGCTTGCGGCATTTCCGCCGGCGCGGGTATGGCTGCCATCCTGGCACTGAATCACCCCGAGCTGATTGCGGCCGTCGGCCTGCACTCTGGTCCCGTTTTTGGAGGCGGCCGCAATGCTGTCGAGGGACTTCGTGTGATGCGGCATGGTTCGGAGATCGCCGTCCACACCGCCATCGACCGGGTTTTGGAACAGCGCTCCCTACAGCGCGCGGTGGGTAAGCCATTGCTGCCGATGCCAGCCCTCCTCATCCATGGGCACGATGACCATGTAGTGGCATCGGTGAATCAGCAACAGCTCGCCCAGCAGTGGCTGAGGTTGAACGGGATACCGCGCGGCACAATGGCGGACAGCGTAACAGTCAAGCCGCACGGCCGTGGCGCCAGCCGCAATTCGCACGAGATCAAAGATTATCTGCTTAACCGCAAGCCGATTTTGCGTGTCGTCAGGATCGGCGGACTTGGTCACGCGTGGAGTGGTGGCGACGCTTCGGAGCGCTTCACCTCGAAAACTGGCCCTGATTCGAGCAGGATGATGATCGACTTTTTCAGCAGGCACCGTCGCTAGTGCGAGCAGGCGCCAAGCGCAGCGACGCCTGATGAATCAAAAATCGCTTGATAGACATTGCTTCCCATTTGTTAGTTGTGCGATTAAGGCTCGACGTTTGGCATCAAGATCAGCCGTGCTCGTGCAAATCTCGCTAGCCCCGACTCCCCTCAGAACATTGGGTTGCTGTGCAGCTCGAAGCGCAACTTCACTTACACACTTTTCATACAGCGATTCAGGCTTCAGCCGAACCAATGACTTTTGTGCGGCCTTCTTTTTTTTCAAGATATAGCAAGTAAAGTCCTCGGAGAGGCCACCATCGATTCGATATCTAAGCAGTCCTGTAAGTGCGTCGATCGCGGCTGAGGAGCTCTTCGCTGCAAGAAGCGCAAGTCCCAGCTCGGCTCGGTCATCACTACATGCGAAGGAATTACGTGAACAGGCCTCCCGGACAAAAGAGCTGGCCGAGGCAACCCGGGACCAAAAAATGGCATCCTCAGCCATAGCGAGTTCACGCTCCTCTCGACTCTCAAACGCCAAACAGCTATGAGCAGCAGAAAAGCTGACGGCGACCGCAAAGAAAGTGGTTCTAAATGTTTTCATAGTTAAGACCCCACATGCAACGTACTAGCAGGTTCAAGTTCCAACAAATTATTCAGCTTCTGCATGTCACTAGCTGAACCTGTGATGCATCCTTCAGAGCAGTAAGGCCGTTAATCGATGGTCCGAATGCATTCAGGCAGCTACGCGTCAAAAAGCCAGATCTTCCGTAAGTGTTGGTCCCAGGACGGGGAAACGGCCATGCAGTCCAAAACAGGCTACAAGAGTCAATGACTTATGCCGTCCGAGTGGTTTGCCACCCAGCGCCCGCTCGTGCGGCATGAGTGTTTTTGTGCTGATGCGCCTTCGATAAGCACGATCGTGGCATATTAGTTCCGCGCGAGCATGGGTTCGAACTGCTATTTTCGTGCACTAATCAAGCAATCTTATGGGCTGATTAGTGCGCGAGAGTACGTCCAGACCCCAGTGATCTTCCGCTTCATATGATGTTCGAAATCGTTAATCATCGACGTCGCTCGGTCTCCGATTCCTGCCTATATGGCGGCAGGGATCGCGCGGTCTTTCAGGCAGCCGGCATAACCACCAACGCGCCAGCAAAAGAGGGACTGGAAGAGCGGTAGCTAACCGTTGAATTCGCTAAGAATGCTCACCTAAACCTTAAAAGAGCCCCAAAAAACGTCCGGTGGCCAACCCGGCGTCAATGGCTGTTTGGCGAGAAGCGTAGCCGGGCTACCCACTTCCCATCCTCATTCTTGAATTGGCGCCCGAATAAATTTCTAGTCCACACCTGAAAGTGGAGCGGTTTAAAACTAATCTATAATATTAACAAATGCTTCATTAAACCACTGCAGACTCCTGCCCAATGCATCTCGGCTATTATTATCCAAAATTCGGATCTCTTCTTTCAACAACTTAACGATTGCCAGCATTTGAGCATCCTCTTCTATATTTGAAGACTCTTCAGTGACCATTTCAAGAATCGACTTCAGAATTGCACTGTTAACCTGACCTGATCGGAATTTTGTAGCCAGCGGGCTGGTTAGTCTTCATGGTATTTTTACACATGGAGGCTAGATGAAGAAACGTTTTACCGAAGAACAGATCATTGGAATT
>JBCNOX010000074.1:0-13794 GCA_039593645.1 Pseudoduganella sp. | reverse complement strand
ACGGGCCGCAAGGCAAGGGGCCGGGGATCGGCTGCAGCAGGCATTCGAGGTCGATGCTGGCGCTCATGGCTGGCCTTTGGATGCGGGGACAGTGGGCGGCGCTGCATATTGCAGGGGCGCCGGCTGCGGCGGCTGGGCCGGCGCTGGCGCCAGTGCCGGGGCACGGGCGGGGGGGAACACGGGCAGTGCCAGCCGCTCGTGCTTGCCCGCCGGGCTGACGGCCAGGCGGCCGTAGGCAATCGCGTCGCCGATGGCGTCGCCGCCTTCCTTGCGGGTCGGGATCGTGAAGCGCAATACCTGCGGCTGCTGCTGGTCGAGCGGACTGAGTTCGCTGGCGGCGGCGGCATGCTCGCGCAACAGCTGGACCAGGGCCCAGGGACCGCTGTAGCGCCAGCTGGCCTGCTTGGCATTGGCTTGCAGGCCGGGGTAGCGCGCAGGTTCGGCCGCCGGTTCCACCCCGCTGTTCTGGGCCCAGCGCAGGCTCACCGTAATCGGTTCGCCCTGGCGCCACCCCAGGCGACCGTTTTGCGCGGCCGGGTTGCCGCCGGCATCGATGTCCCAGGCGATGATCTGGTTGGCGCCATGCTCGCGCACGCGGTTGATGCGGAACTCGGGCGCCAGCTCCAGGCTGGCCGGGCTGCCGGTGACGGGATCGAGCTGCAGGATGGCGGCCAGCAGCGGCCGGGCGCTGGCCAGCTTGTCGAGGAAGGCAACGGCGGCGCGGCTGGCGCTGTCGCTCTCGGCCGCCAGCCCGCCACGCGCGGTGCCAAGGTAGGTGTCGAGCAATTTGAGCAGTTCGCGAACCTGTTCCGGTGTGGCGGGGAGGGCGTCGGCGCTGCTGGCGAACGGGTAGCGTCCCAGCAGTTCTTCATCGTAGTAGGCGGCAATGGTGGCGTAGGCAGCGCGGGCGCCGCTGGCGCGCAGGGCCTGGCAGCGCCACAGGAAAGGCTCCAGTACCTGGCGCCCCTGGCGCTGGAAGTAGTCGCTGCCCAGGTTGCGGGCGGCGTTGCCCAGCTTGTCGATGCAGTTGGCGGCGACCACGCCGCCCAGCTCCTCGGTGATCAGCAGTTCCAGGCGGCGTGCGGAGCTGCCGGGATTGTTGGCCGCGTGGCGCTGCAGCTCCAGTTCGAGCTTGCGCCAGTCGGCCACGTTGCGCCTGGCGGCAGCGGATTGCGCGCTGCTCGAACGCTGCAGCCAGTCGAGCGCCGGACGTGCGGCTTCGGCGATCTCGCTGACCTGTTCGAGCTGGCTTTGCAGGTAATCTTGAAGCGCGGCGGGGCCGGCGGCGCCGTAAGCGGCCAGCACGGCCGGCTGGCGACCGTCCCAGGCAGCGAGGGCGCGGCTGTCCGGCTGGTACAGGGCGCGCTGCTCGAGCTGCTGGCGCAGCGTCGCCAGCAGGCGCTCGGCCTGGCGGTCCATCACTGATTGCCAGGCGGCGGCGCGCAGCGGCTGCTCCAGTTTGCGCAAGTTGGCCAGCAGCGCGCTGACTTTCGGCGCGGCAGTGCTGAACTGGCTGTCCTGCCAGTGGCCGTCATTGGCAGCAGCCAGCGTGAGGTCGTGCTGCAACTGGTCGGCGGCGCGGCGCTGCGCATAGCGCCGCAGGCCCTGTTGCAGGCGCGGCGCCAGCTTGGACAGCACGCTGGCGTCGTAGGCGCTGTAGTCCTGCCAGGCCTGGGCCGCTTTGTCCAGTTGCCCCGGGTCCCAGGCCAGCAGTGCGCCATCGTCCTCGATTTCCTCGGCTGGCGGGCTGCCGGCGAAGCCGTAGCGCTGCATCTGGGCCAGCGCCTGCTCCAGCTGGGCCAGATCGGCTGCCAGCTGCAGCTGGCCTTCCGCGTGTTCCGCCATGGTGGAGCCGGAAGCCAGTTGCTGCGCAATCGCTTCCTGGAAAGCGGTGCGTGCCAGCAGGGTGGCGTTTTGCAGGGCGGTGCCGCTGGCGTCTCCCAGCAAGGTGGAGCGGCGCACCTTGTCCAGCAACTGGCGGTAAGAGCTGTCCAGCTGCAGTTCCTGGCCGGCCATGCCGCTGCTGCTGGCCTGCGCGAGCAGGGTGCGCAGTTCGGCCAGGCTGGCCTGCAAGGGTGCAAGTGCGGCTGGTTCGGACAATTCTTCGTCGTCCAGCCGGCGCAGGCTGTCGTTCAGCTTCGATTCCAGCTGCGTCAGGCGCTGCGGGTTGAACACGCGTTCCAGCCAGGCCTGGTGCAGCTGCTTGAGGCGCAACTGGAAGCGGGCCTCCTCGTCGGACAGGCGGGTATTGACGGGCGGCCGCTGGCTGTTGCGTACCATGGTATCGAAGCGTGCGCTGGAAGCTGGCGACCGGTGCGCCAGCTTCAGCTTGAACAGGTAATCGAGCAAGCCAGCTACATCGTTCCAGTTGCCATCGCCGTAGGTTCCCAGCCGTTCGTATTTCTGGCGCTGCGCTTCCAGCTGCAGCGTGTCGTCGACAAAGGCCGACAGCGCCGCAAACTCCGCGGTCTGGTCGGCCTTGGCGGGGGCATGGCTGGCTGGCGTGGCAGCCCTGGTTGCGACCAGTTCGGCGGCGCGCTGCAGCAGGGCGGCGCCGATATCGTCCAGCACCACATCTTCAAAGTAGTGGCGCAGCACGCCGCGCGTCTGGTAATCCACGCCGACGCTCCAGTCCCAGGACAGCGGCAGCAGCGGGGTGCGCAGCGGCCATTCCGGAACGCGGTCAATCGCGGCCAGCACCTCGGCGGTGCCGCCGGCCAGGTAGTGCTGCGCGAAACGCGCGCTGCTGTCCTTGTCGTTCAGCCGCCGCGCAGTGATGGCCTTCTGCGCCAACGCCAGCGGGGCATGCATGCTGCGCGCCTTGTCGCGCGCGTCGCGGTAGGCGTAGGGGAGGGCCGCCAGCCAGGCCAGCGAAATCACGATGCCGCCCGCAAGTACCATTTGCTGCGGGCGTCCGGCGCCGGCCAGTTGCCGGCGGCCCGGTTGCGCCAGCCCGAACTCGGCGAAGATGCGCTGGTTCAGCAAGTCGCGGCAGAACACCGGTTCGGCCAGCGGCCGTACGGCGGCGGGCTCCGGCCCGAAGGGATCGGGTTCGGGCGCAACTGCAGCAGTTGCCGCAGCAAGCGCCTGCGCCTGGCCGCACAGGTAGATGCCGCGCAAGTCCGGCGCCGGCAATTGCGCGTGGCGGCGCAGCGCGCGTTCCAACAGTTGCGGCAGCGGCCGCAGCGCATCGGCCGTGCGCTCGGGCAGCAGGAACAGGTCGCCGCTGGCGGCGGCGTCCTGCGCCTGCAGGCTGGCCTGGCGCAGTTCCGATACCAGCACCCGCAAACGCGCGCACAGCTGGCCAAGTCCTTGTTCGGCCCATGCCGGCTGGTAGGCCATGCCTGGCGCATAGGGATTGTTCCAGCCCAGGCACTGGGCCTGCACGGCCGGTGGCATGGCGGCAGCCAGCGCGCCAAAGCCAGGCAGGCTGTCGCCGCAGCTGATGGCCAGATACAGCGGCACCTGCAGGCCGAGGCGGCGCTGCAGGGCGTCGAATTTGCGCTCCGCCTGCGTGGCCAGCGCGGCCAGGACCGTTTCGCCACCGGCCAGGCTGGCCAGCGGCACCACCCACAGCAGCGCATCGAAGGGCCGGCGCGGGCGGTGGCGTTCGAACAGGCGCAGGCAGCGATGCCAGGCGTGATCGTCGTCGCCCCAGGCCTGGTCCGGCACTTCGAAGGCCGTCCCGTCCAGGCTTTGCCACCAGCCGCTGGGGACGCCGCCGGTGCCAGGCAAGGCCTGCAGCCCGGCTGCCGCCAGCAGCGCGGATTTGCCGGAACCCGCGGTACCGACCACCAGCAGGCAGGGCTGGTCATAGCGCCCGCTGCGCTGGCCCGGCGGATAGAGCGCGCTAATGGCTGCGGCAAAGCCGCGCCGCGACAGCTGCGGGGCTATCGGCGGTGCGGCGCCGGCGGCCCGGCGCCGCCAGCGCAGCCAGGCGAACAGCGCGACAGCCAGCAACAACAGCAGCAAGGCCAATATCAGCCAGGTCGACCAGGCGAAGTTCATTGCTGCACCCACAGCACGTCGGCCAGTTCGGCACGCACCGCGTACCAGGCGAAGGCGGAGCACACGAAGGGAATGGCCAGCGCGCCGAGCAGCACCAGGTGCCAGCGGGCGCGCTCAGCCAGCCCGCGCTGGCGCGGCGGGGTACGCAGCAGGCACTGTTCGCGCGCTTCGTGCAGCACATAGCCGGGACGTTCGGTTTGCGGCGCCTGCCCGTGCACATAGGCGAACAGCTCTTCATGCAGGCGGGCCAGGATCTGCGGCCCGTCTTCGGTACCGCGGTAGCGTCCCTGGAAGCCGAGCGTCAGGCAATGCAGGTACAGTTCCGCCATCTCGATGCTGCGCTGGCTGCGTGGACTGCGCAGCGTGAGCAGCATGCGGTCGAACAGGCGATCGCCTGCCAACTGGGTCTGGAACAGCGAGCGTTCGAGCAGGAAGCCGCTCCACGCCCTGGCTCCCGGCCAGTCGGCGTTGAGCAGGATTTCGTCGGCAATGGCGGCGAACGCATATTGCAGCGCATCGCCGTGGCCCAGGTCGCCCAGCGCCAGGCGCTGGCGGAAGCTGCGCGCCAGGCGGCTGCAGACATCGAGCAAGGCGGGCTGCAATGCCGCGGCGGCCTGCCCGGACAGCGCGTCGCTGGCAGGCGCGGCATGCGGCGCCGCTTGCACCAGCAGCGCTTGGAACTCGCGGTACGCAAGGCGGAACAGGGCCGACACGGGATTGGCGTCTTCCGCCCAGGTGGCTGGCGTCATCGCTGCCCCTCCGCGACCGCGGCGCTGCCGGGCATGAACAGCAGCACCGCCTGCGGCGCCACGTGGCCGCCGGCGCCGATGGCGGGTCCGTTGATGCATAGCGTACTGGCAGGCGGGAACGAAGGCGCGCCGGCTTCGCGTTCGAGCCGGAACACGGCGTGGCCGGCGTGCGGTTCGAACGGCCGCGCATCGTCCCTGGCCAGCAGCACCGGGCGGCAGCCGGCACTGCGCACATGGCTCAGTTCGGCGACGCTGGCGGCAGCGCCGATCTGCGCGTCTTCCAGCCAGCGCCGCATATCGCCTTCCTGCGCACCGGGCGGCGGCTGCAGCGCCACCAGCAGCACCTGGCCGGGCGCCATTTCAGGCAGCGCAAGCTGGAAGCCTTGTGCTGCGCTGCCGTTGAACGGCCGCCATAGGTGCAGTGGGCCGAGCTTGCTGCAATAGTTGTCGATGTCGGCGAACAGGGGCTCCAGCGTCGCCTGCAGGTCGCGGTAGTGAAATGGCGGCGCGGCCGGACAGGGCGCGGCCGGTTCGCTGGCCGCCAGCGCGCCCAGCATGCTGCACAGCTGTCGGTACACTTCGCTGGGATGGCTGTCGCCGCAGGTGCACAGCGCATCGAGTGCCATCAGTTGCGCCCCCAGTGCAGGCAGCAGGTTGCGCGCCAACGCCATTTCGGCGCTGCTGCCGCGCGCCGCGTCGTCAGCCACGGTGGCGTAGACGCGGCGCAGGCGGCCCAGCAGGCGCGCCAGGCGCAGCGCCAGCGGCGTGCCTTCGCGCACGCATAGCCAGGGCGGGACATAGCGGTTGTCGACGGCCAGGCCGCCGGCCTCGCGGCGCAGGCGCAGCAGCGGCAGCAGTTCCTGTTCGGTATAGTTGGCCGGCTGGCCGCACACCAGCTGCAGCTGCGGCTGCAGCAGCGTGAGCGTGGCAGCGCCGGCCACGCCGAACGGATCATGGAACAGCGCTTCATGGCGCCGGTAGCGCTGCTGCGCGCCGTGCGCAGCGGGCGCCACGGCCAGCGAGACCGTCAGCATGCCGTCCGGCCCTGCCGGCTGTTCGGAAAGATCGAGGCGCAGCACTTCGCCGGGCGGCAGGCCGGCGACGCACAGCCCATCGGGCATCAGCGCTTGCAGCGCGGTGACTTTCAGCACGTTGCCTTCGAGCTGGAAGGCCAGCTGCAGCAAGCCCCAATGCAGCGGCTGCAGCGCCTGCAGGCGAAACACGCCAAGCTGCTCCGCGCGCAAGTCCTGCTGCTGGAAGTGCTGCGGCATCAGCCGCATACCCTCGTGCCACCACACCGCATCCGCCACGCCGATTCCCGCCATAGTGCAAGCCTCCCGTGAAGTCGCTGAAGATTGCTGCCGCCAAGCGCGCAAGCGCGCTCAAGGCGGGATCACAAGCCGCAAGTCGCTTTCGGAAAACTGCACCGTGGCCTTGGCGTAGGTATCGAGCCGCAAGCGGTAGGCGCCGTGGCCGCTGTAATTGGCGAACAACAGCAAGCCCTGTGCGGGCTTCTTTGAAAACGGCGTCGGGCGCAGCGCGATGCTGCCGCCGGGGACCAGTTCGTAGTACCAGCTCTGCAAGTCTTGCGGGAAGTCGCGCTTCAACTCGGCCTTGCGCTGGAACCACTGCGCAGCAGTCAGGCCCTGCAGCTGCTTGAGCATGTCGGCATCGTTCACCGTCACCAGTTCGACTGCGAAAGGCACGTCGCCATTGGCCGCGCTGTCGGCTTTCAAGTGCAGTTCATTGAGTGCGATGCGCGGCTTGAACAGCGGCGTCGAGCAGCCGGGAAGAACGCTGAGCATCAACATTGCAAGTAAGGTTCGCAACGAGTTTCCCCTTATAGGACAAGCAGCGCTTCAATGCAGGTGAGAATCGAATATAGCAGATCGCTTTTTCAAAATGTTGATTTTTTTTATTTACAAGATGGGTCTTTGCAGTAAGAATACGCAGGCAAACCAACGCACGCATCACACGGCGGCCGCGATGTTTATCGAGCAGCGCCGCAAGGTCCCGCACTACCTGCATCCGTTTCAGCCTTTAGCTAGCAAGCGTCAAGCTTGATTCCGTCACTGCCGCCGCAGCCTTGTGGCGACGGCCTTAATTGCGAAGGGGAGGGGCATGTCTGATATCGAGAATGGCCAGCACTGGGTAAGCCGCAATCGCCCGCCGCGGGTCCAGATTACATACGACTTGGAGATCGGCGACGCGGTCAAGAAGACCGAATTGCCTTTGGTGGTGGGCGTGCTTGCGAACCTGGATCTTCAGGAAGGCAAGGTCGTCCTCGAACAGAAGTTCGAAGCGATCGACCGCGATAACTTCAACCAGGTGATGGAGGATATCGCGCCAGGCATCACGATCAACCTGCCAGCCAGCGCGCTGCAGGACGGCGGGCCGGCGGGCGAGGCCAAGCTCACATTCAAGACCATCGACGACTTCAGCCCGTTGGGCGTCATCGAACAGGTCGACGAGCTGCGTACCCTGTTTGCGGAACGCAAGCACTTGCGCGACATGCTCGCCAAGCTCGATGGCAATGTGAAGCTGGAGCAGGAGCTGGCGCGCGTGATGCGCGGCGACGCAGCCAAGCCTGCGCCCGGCGCCAATTGATCCCACCTGGAGAGAGACATGGCTGACGAAAAAGAACCGCAGTCCGGCGCCGAGGCGCCCGCAACAGAGGAGGCAGCCGCCGGCGCGGCGACTGCCGTGGCGGCACCTGCCGCTGCCGGCGCCAACGCCGACACCGCGCTGCACCAGCTGGTGGTCAAACCGAGCTACGATGCGCAGCAGCAGAAATGGGCGCGCGAGGCACTGGACGCCGTGCTGAAAGTGGCCAAGGAAAACAAGTCGCCCGACCGCACGCCCGTGACTGTGATCGAGGAACGCATCAACAAGATCGATGCGCTGCTGTCCGAACGGCTGGACCAGATCCTGCACAACGAACAGTTCCAGAAGCTCGAGGCCAGCTGGCGCGGGCTGCACATGCTGGTGATGAACACCGAAACCAGCGAGCGCCTGAAGCTGCGTGTAATGAACATCTCCAAGGACGATTTGCGCAAGGACCTGGAAAAGGCAGTGGACTTCGACCAGAGCGCCTTTTTCAAGAAAGTCTATGAAGAGGAGTACGGCACCTTCGGCGGCCATCCCTTCAGCGTGCTGGTCGGCGACTACTTCTTCGACCGCAGCAAGAACGATATTGCGCTGCTGACCAAGCTGTCCAATGTGGCGGCGGCGGCCCATGCGCCGCTGATCGCCGCGGCCAACAGCCGCATGTTCGACCTGGACAGCTTCCTCGAGCTGGCCAATCCGCGCGACTTGAGCAAAACCTTCGACGGCACCGACGCCATCAAGTGGCGCAAGTTCCGCGACAGCGACGATGCGCGCTACGTTTCACTGGTGCTGCCGCGCTTCCTGCTGCGTGCACCGTACGGCGCGGAGAGCGACCCGGTGGAGGGCCTGGCCTACGAAGAAAACGTGTACGCGGAACTGCCCGGCCACGTGGTGCGCCGCATCGACGCGGAGACCACCGTGCCCACCGCGCAGCTATGCGGGCAGGCAGACCACAACCGCTACCTGTGGGGCAACGCGGCCTATGCCCTGGCGCGCCGCATCACGGACGCCTTTGCCAAGTACGGCTGGTGTGCTGCCATCCGCGGCGTCAACAGCGGCGGTGCGGTCGGCAACCTGCCGGTCTTTAACTTCCCCACCGAGGTGACGGGGCGCATGAAAACCTTCCAGTGCCCGAGCGAACTGACCATCACCGACCGCCGCGAGAAGGAACTGAGCGACCTTGGCTTCATCGCCCTGTGCCACAAGAAGAACGAGGACGTGGCCGTGTTCTTCGGCAGCCAGACCGCGGCCAAGCCGCAGAAATACAACAAGGACGCAGCCAACGCCAACGCCCGCATCTCGGCCATGCTGCCGTATGTGCTGGCAGCGTCGCGCTTCGCCCACTACGTCAAGGTGATCATGCGCGATCGTATCGGCTCCTTCATGACGCGCGAGAACGTGCAGCGCGAATTGAACAACTGGATCGCCGACTATGTGCTGATCAACGATAACGCGCCGCAGGAAATCAAGGCCCAGTATCCCTTGCGCGAAGCGCGCGTGGACGTGGTGGCCGTGGCGGGCAAGCCCGGGGTATACAGCGCGGTGATTTTCCTCAAGCCGCATTTCCAGCTGGAGGAGCTGACCGCGTCGATCCGACTGGTGGCCGAGCTGCCGCCGCCGGCTACACCGGGCTGAGGCGCCGGCATCGTTCGCGGGCCGGCATAGCGGGCCCGCCTTTTCCATTATCAGGACCAGGGAGCAAACATGGACGCAATCATTCTCGATATGGGCGAGAACATCAAGGGCGATTCTGTTCTGGAAGGTTTCACCGACAAGATTGAGCTGATGTCGTACAGCCACAACGTCGCCATGCAGGTGACCAATGACGTCAGCAACAAGGAACGCACCTCCGGCCGCCCGCATATCGGCGAGTTCACCGTCACCAAATTCCTCGACGGCGCCACGCCGACCATCAACGAATTCTGCTGCGGCGGCAAGGAAATCCCCAGCGCCACCATCACCTGCGGCCGCAACTCGGGCCAGGACGACGGCAAGATCATGCCCTTCATCGTCTACACCCTGAGCAATGTGCTGATCTCGAACGTGAGCGCCAGCGGCGGCGCCGGCGGCAAGCCGGTGGAAACGCTGTCGCTGAACTTCACCAAGATCAAGTGGGAGCTGACTTCGCAGAAAACCGACGGCAGCAAGGAAGGCACGGCGGCCACCACCTGGGACCTGGCTGCCAACAAGATGCAGAAATCGTCCTGACGGCGGATGGCATCCCCCGCCGAACTTCGGGCGCGCGTGCCCCTGTTCGAGCGCCTGGCCGATGCTGCGCCGGACGCTGTGCAGGAGCACCCGCCGCTGCGCAGCCATGACTGCGCCGGCCTGCAGGCATCCGTCGGGCGCGAGTTGCTGCGCCTGCTGAACCGGCGCTGTGCGCCGCACACCGGGGCCACGCTGGGCGTACTGGATTATGGTGTGCCCGACTGGACCGGCAGCCATGCGGCCAACCCGGATGATTGCGCCCGTATCGCACGCAATGTGCAGCGCGCCGTGCAGGCATTCGAACCGCGCCTGCGCCTGCCGCAGGTGGCGGCCGAACCGGTGTCAGGCCAGCCGCAGGCCTTGCTGCTGCGCGTCTCCGGCATGCTGGCAGCCGATGGCGCCCGCTTCCAGGCCGGCTTCCGTTTCTGCGTCGGCCCGATGGAGCCGGCCATGCTGCCGCCTGAGGAGGCCTGACATGGTGCAGCGGCTGATCGACTACTACGAAAAGGAACTTGCCTACCTGCGCACCGCTGGCCAGGTCTTCGCGCACCAGTTCCCGAAGGTGGCGCAGCGCCTCGAGCTGTCGGCGGACGAATGCCCGGACCCGCACGTCGAAAGGCTGCTGGAGGGTTTTGCCTTTCTCACCGCGCGACTGCACGAGAACATCGACGACAGTACCTCGCAACTGGCGCGCCAGCTGCTGGAGCAGTTATACCCGCACGCCCTGCGGCCGGTGCCCTCGGCATCGATCGCCTGCTTCGATGCCGATCCGGGCAAGGCGGCGCAGGCGGCCGGCTACCGTATCGCGCGCGGCACGCCGCTGTTCTGCCAGAGCAGCGCCGGCGACACCGTGCACTTCCGGACCAGCGCCGCACTGGAGCTGTGGCCGTTCAGCGTAGCGGGTTGCGAGCTCCGGACCGAACGCCTGGCCGAATTGACCAACCTGCCGGCGGCCTGCAGCGTGCTGCAGGTCGACCTGGAATGCCCGGCGGCGTTCGAACTGGCGCCTGCCCAGATGCCAGCCTTGCGCTTTCACGTGAGCGGGAGCGGGGCCACGGCCGCCCAATTGTGCGACCTGCTGGCGGCGCATACGCTGCAGGTGCTGTGGCGGCCCGCCGCCGCCGCGCCGCTGCAGGCGCTGGACTGCGTGCGGCCGCGCTTTACCGGCCTCGATCCCGAACAAGCGCTGCTTCCCGAGCGGCCGGACACCGAGCAAGCCTACCGCCTGCTGGTCGAGTATTTCGCTTTCCCGCTCAAATTCCAGTTCTTCGAGCTTGACACGCGCACCCTGGCACTGCCGGCCATGCCCGGTGCGGCGCCCGGTGCGCTGCGGCGCTGCCAGCTGTTTTTCGTCTTCGACCGGCTGCCGCAATGCCGCCTGCCGCTGGCACGCGATGCGCTGATGCTGGGCTGCACCCCCATCGTCAACCTGTTCCCGCGCACTGCCGAACCGCTTCGGGTGACTGGCCGTC
Organism: Pseudoduganella sp.; assembly: GCA_039593645.1. Taxonomy (GTDB): domain Bacteria; phylum Pseudomonadota; class Gammaproteobacteria; order Burkholderiales; family Burkholderiaceae_D; genus Rugamonas. The sequence continues at coordinate 2,750 of JBCNOX010000074.1, read as the reverse complement.
AGGCACAATACCGGCTGGTGCCCGACCAGCATCGCCTGCGTTGCACCGAGATCTACAGCGTTGACGAGGTGCTGAGCCCCGGCACCGGGGCAGCGCCGGAGCGCATCGCGGCCTACTTCGACAGCCGGGCCGCAGTGCGTCAGGGGGCGCGCTACTGGCATGCGCAGCGCGTGCCAAGCAGCAGGGCCGACCTGCCGGGCAGCGAAATGCAGCTGAGTTTTGTCGATCCAGCCTTTGACCCCTCCCAGCCGGCCCAGCGCACACTGGTGGCGCGTGTGCTGTGCACCAACCGCGACCTGGCGCGCCAGCTGCCGGCGGGCGCCGTGCTGTCGATCGAGGAGGAGGTGCCGGTGGCCGGCATCCGCGCACTGCACAAGCCCACCGTGCAGGTGCAGCCGGCGCTGGATGGCGCCGCGCGCTGGCGCCTGGTGTCGCAGCTGACCCTGAACCAGCTCTCCATCGTGGAAGGAACGCAGGCATTGCAGCGCTTGCGCGACATGCTGTCGCTGAACAACCTGGCGCAAGAACTGTCGGCACAGCAGCAGATCCAGGGCATCGTCAGCCTGGCCTGCCACCGCGTCACGCGCCATGTGGCCGGCGATGCCTGGCAAGGCTACCGCCAGGGCTATCGCGTGGTGCTGCAGCTCGATTCCGAACTTTTCCGCGATTGCAGCCGCATGCTGTTCGGCGCGGTGCTGCACCGTTTCCTCGCACTGTACGCCGGCATCAACACCTTCGTCGAACTGGCGGTGCACGACGAGATGGACCGGCTGCTGCATACTTGGCGGCCGCTGTCGCAGCGCGGCCGGCTGGGACTGTGAGGCGACGATGACGGCCTTGCCCAACTTGCCGCTGCAGGAAGAGTTGTACCTGGTGCCGCAGGGTTTCGCTTTTGCCCAGGCGGTGGACTTGCTGGAGCTGATGGCGCGCCGTGCCGGCCAGCCTTTCCAGGCCCTCGGGCTGGGCACCGATCCGCGCAGCGAAGCCCTGCGGCTGGATGCCGGCTTCGGACTGGCTTTCCGGCCGGGCCCTATCGAGGACCTGCGCACCGGAGCGCAACCACGGCTGGAGGTCAATTTTCTCGGCCTGGGCCGCTCCGCCGGCCCCTTGCCCGAACCTTATGTCGAATGGATCGCCGACCAGTCGCGGCACGGATCGCCGGCCATGGCCGAATTCCTCGGCATCTTCCAGCACCGGCTGCTGTCCTTCGTCTATCAATGCGAGGACGCCTTCCGCCTTGCCGCGCCGTATAGTGCACCGCTCGAAGGAAGGCAGGTACCTGCCTTGCTTGCCATGCTGGGCGTGCAATCGGTGCACGAGCACCCGCTGCTGGCGCCCATCCTGCTTGACCATGCCGGCCTGGTGGCGCAGCAGCGCCACTCGCTGCCGGGCTTCCTGACGCTGTTGTCCAGCCATTTCGGCGTGGCGGTGGCAGGGCGGGAGAGCGTGGGCCGCTGGCTGCCGCTGCCGGAAGAACTGCAAACCGTGCTTGGTGCGGGCGGCCGCAACGACGTGCTGGGCGATGGCGCGGTGCTGGGCAGACGCGCCTGGGACCAGGACGGCGCACTGGAACTGCGCTTTGCGCCGCTGCCGCTCGAACGCTACCTGGACATGCTGCCCGGCGGGCGTGGCCACCAGGAGCTGGAACAATTGTGCGCGTATTACCTGGGTTGCCACATCTGCTGCATGGTGCAGCTGGAACTGGCTCAGGCGCCCGGATCCGACAGCACCGCATTGGGCGAGGATGGGCCGCGCCTGGCCTACACCAGCTGGCTGGACGGGCAGGGTGCGCTGCCGCCGCCGTCGCAACGCCGCATCACCCTTTGCCTGAACGAGGGAGCGGCCGCCGCATGACGCCACTGGATACTTTGCTGGCCGCCTGCAACCCCGCTTGCCAGGCGGCGCTGGCGCGCGCCGACGTGTCCAGCAGGCAGTGGGGGCACGGCGCAATCGAACCTGCACACCTGATGCTGGCACTGCTGAATGGCGAACCCAATGACCTGGCCTGCCTGCTGCCGGTGCTTGGACTCCAGGCGCAGCAAATGGAACAGGCCTTGCGCAACTCGCTGCAAGCCTTGCCTGCGGCGGTTGTGGCACAGGCGGCGGGCGTCCCCGTGCTGTCCCAGTCCACGGTGCGCCTGCTGCGCGAAGCCTGGCTGGTTGCCAGCATTGACCTGGGCAGCCGGCAACTGCGCTCCGGAGCGCTGCTGCTGGCCGTGTTGGAGCAGCCGGCCCTGTGCCAGGACTGGCCTGCAAGCGCTGCGGCGGCCCTGGCTGCACAAGCGGCCGACTTGCGGCTGCGCTTTGATGCGCTGGCCGAGGCTTCCTGCGAGCAGCCCGCAGCGGCCGTGTTGGCGCAATATGCGCAGGACCTGACAGCGCAAGCCCGCGCCGGTCGCATCGATCCGGTGTGCGGGCGCGACAGCGAAATCCGGCAAGCCATCGATATCCTGCTGCGGCGGCGCCAGAACAGCCCGATCCTGGTCGGTGAGCCGGGCGTCGGCAAGACCGCCATCGTGGAGGGGTTGGCCCTGCGCATCGCCGCCGGCGAAGTGCCGCCGGCCTTGCGCAAGGCCAGCATCTGGGCGCTCGACCTGGCCTTGCTGCAGGCCGGTGCCGGCACACGCGGGCAGTTCGAGCAGCGCCTGCAGCAGGTGATTGCTGCGGTGCGCGGTGCGCCGGCGCCGGTGATCCTGTTCATCGACGAAGCGCACACCCTGATCGGCGCCGGCGGTGCTGCGGGGCAGGGC
>JBCNOX010000073.1:0-13825 GCA_039593645.1 Pseudoduganella sp. | reverse complement strand
GGTCCGGACATGCGGCAAAGCGCCCAACAAGACCGTTTATAGTTTCGCAGGCCGAACCGCTTCAGCAGCTACAGCGACTTGATCGGGGAGCGACTTCGCCTTGAAAAAATGGGAAGCCCTTATAGTTGTGCTAACCGGCGGCGGAAGCGCGCAGCGCTGTAGCCGTCCGGTTGAGCGGAATGTTGGACACGCGCGTGAACTTGCCACGAAGGCTTTGACGACAGCGTATCCGCGAATGCGCCCGCACGAACGGCAGCACGCCGCGAGTGCAGACCCTTGCCCGCAAACTGCGAGCAGCCAGCGGCCCAGACGCCAGCGACGGCCGCACTGGCGGATTTGCCAGCGGACCAAGTGCCGAACGAAGTGGTCGAAGTTTGAAACATGTTCACAGCGATGCCCAACGTTGCGTTCAGCGGCGCCGCTAGGCGTCCGCTGGAACTAATGGTTGGGACGTTATGGAAATTGACGGACTTCATCAGGAGAGGCCCAGTGGTCATAATAATATTCCGTGACGAAGTAAGTCAGTTTTCGCATCGGGATTCCCCACAAAAGGACTACCTTAAAGGTTCCGTAACTGCTGAACGAGGGGTTTCCAAGTTGAGAAACCGCTCCCGTCTTTGCGTTAATTCGAATGGGCGGCATTGGATGCCCAGCCATACCAAACGAAGCTGGAACCAGCCAATCACCACCAACTACCGTTCCTTCGTCCGTGCCGCCGCAAGCACCAACGAATCCGGAATAATAAGCGGAAGCGATGCTCTCGGCCTCAGTCTTATTGATGCCATCATCGACATTTACGTCAGCAAGAAATTCTTCAAGATGATGCCGCGACTTCGCTTCGTCGAGTGTGACGAACAAAAACATCAGGCAGCAGAGCGCCGCAAAGACAATGGCTAGTGTTCTGATGCTTTTTTTCAGCTTGACCAATGTCACTGCCCCCAACGTAAAGTGGACGTCATATTGACGTTTTTAAAAATATTAACATGAGACCTAACCGCGGAAGAAAGATCAGCCACCCAGCGGCCTATTGGGCTGCCGCCAATTTAGGCATCCCAATCGACAAAAAATATCTCAGATCGAAGGAATAGCGCTGGCACCGATGCCTCTCACTTCTGAGTTATAGCCCCCTAACCTTCTGGTACCCGCTCCGGCTAACCGGAATCTTGCGGCCATCCTTCAGCACTGCGCAGTGGCTGTCTTTGGTCGCCTGCTCAATGCGCTCGATGCGTTCCACGTTGACGATCCAGGATCGATGCAACCGCACGAAGCGGGTCTGGTCAAGCTGTTCTTCCAGTTCCGACAAGCGCTGGTTCTTCAGGTAGGGCTTGCCTTCAGCCAGGATCTCGACATAATCGTCCTGCGCTTCAATGGTGTCGATGCGTTCGGCGGCAATCACATGCACACGCGATCCATCACGGATTAGCACGCGTTCCAGTGGGCCGTTGCGGGTCGCGGCCTCGGTTGCCATTTGCGCCACTGGCGGGCGCGCGCTTCCGAGCCGGCTACGCACATGCGCCACGGCCTGATCCAGCCGCTCTTGTGGGTAAGGCTTGAGCAGGTAGTCAATCGCGTGTACTTCGAACGCCTTCAGCGCGTACTGGTCGTAGGCGGTGGCGAACACGTAATGCGGCTTGCTGCCAGCCAGCTCCACCACTTCAAAGCCATCCAGTTTCGGCATCTGGATGTCGAGGAACACCACATCCGGCTCCAGTTCGGCGATCGCCTTCACGGCCTCGAAGCCGTTGCCGCATTCGGCCACCACTTCCACATCTTGGTGGGCTCGCAGATACTCCCGCATAACGCCGCGGGCTAATTCTTCATCATCGACAATGATGACGCGCATGGTTCAGGACTCCTTCGTCTCGGCGGGCAGCGTCAGGGCTACCCGGTATTTATTGTTTTCATGCGTGCAGTGCACGCTGGCTTGATGGCCGTAAGCCGCTGCCAGACGCTCGCGCACGTTGACCAGGCCAATGCCGTTTCCCTTGCGGGGCGGCGTATCCGGGTCGGTTTCGTTTTCCACCTCGATCTTCAGCAGCGAGCCTTCGCGGCGGGCATCGATGCGCACCGTGCCCCCTTCCGGCATGCCGCCGATACCGTGCTTGACGGCGTTTTCCACCAGCGGCTGCAGGATCATTGGCGGCAGCAGGCAAGGCAGCGCGGCATCATCCACTTCCTGCTCCACGCTAAGCCGCGCGCCGAAGCGCACTTTTTCAATCGCCAGGAAATGCCCGATCAGGCGCACCTCCTCTTCCAGGGTGATCTTGCCCTGCGCTTCAATGCCCAGGCTCTGGCGGAAAAAGTCCGACAGGCGCTGCGTCATGTCGCGCGCTCGCTTGGCATCGATCGAGGTCAGCGCGCTGATCGAGTTCAGGCTGTTGAACAGGAAGTGCGGGTCGATCTGGGTGCGCAGCATGCGCAGTTCCGCGTCACGCGCCAGTAGTTTCGATTCCAGTTCACGCTGTTCCGCCTGGCGAGCCCGGACAAATTCGCTGACCAGATAATTCAGGCTTGCCAGCAGGCCGTACATTAAAATGCCGAGCGAGAACAGCAAGGCCGTCAACTGCGGGCGGATCGTGATTCCCTGCACATCGAACGATTCAGCAGCGCTATTCCAAAGCCGCATCAGGAACACCCACAGGAAGCCCGCCCATACGGCGGCGGTCAGCATCGATACCAGGATCACCGCCGGGCTGCGCTCGCGCAGCGGGTTGGCCTTGCACATATAGTAGGCCGAAAAGCCAGCCCCGATGGAAAACAGCAGGGTCACCGGCACCGCAAACAGCATGGCGCGCAGCCAGGGTTCATCTCCCAGCTGGGCCACTGCACCGCCCAGGCCGATGCCCAACAGCAGCCAGACTGTCAGGTACAGCAACACTGCGCTGCGGCTGGTCAACACGCGCTGCATCAGTTGCGAATTTCCAGGCCGCCCATGATGACGGTGCCACGGATGACCAGGCGCTTGCTGTTGTCCTTAGGCTCCATGGTCTTTTCCTCGAAGCCGCCCAGGATTGGCGTGCCTTCCAGTTCCACCGTCCAGTCGGTCGGCACCTTGATCGAGATACCGCCCATCAGGGCAAAGACATTCAGCACAGCGGTGCCGTTCAGCGATGCGGTGCGCATGTCCAGGTCGATGCCGCCCATGATGCTGGTCAGGTCACCGCCGCGGAAGTCCTGCGTGGTCACCTTGCGCTGGAAGCCGCCGAGAACGGCCGTCAATTCCAGCACGCGCTCGCTGGTCTCGCCTTCCGATGTGCCGAACAGCGACATATCGTCGGCAAAACCGCTGGCGGCCGTGCTGTCGCCGTCGGGTTGCCGGCGGCGTTTGCTGGCGCGGAACACCATCATCAGTCCAACGCCGATAATCCCGATCGGGAAGATCACTTTCCAGCTGATGTAGATCAGGCCCAGGCCTTTCAGCAGCGACAGTGCGCCAAAGCCGATCATGAAGATGCCTGCCACTGCTGCCCCACTGCCGCGCCGCGGCGCCTGCGCCAGGGTCGAAGCCCCTACCACCATCAGGATGAAGGGCCAGAAGTGTATCCGCATGTCGAGGTCGATCCAGCCCAGGTTATCGATCAGGAACAGGAAGCCGGCCAGGATGACGGCGGCGCCGATCAGCATCTGGGATGCGGTATTACGTTCGCGATGGCTGCGGTTGCGCATTATTGGTTCTCCTCTTTATTGGCGCTGTATTTAATCACAACTGGCTGCACCAGCATGCAGACGCCGGCGATGATGACCAGGATGGGCCAGCTATTGTGGAAGGTCAGGCCCCAGATATGTTCGAACGAGACGTAGAACCAGCCGGCAAAGGCGATATGGCACAGCCCATCCACCACATGCTTTGGCGTGGTCGGCGGAATCAGCTTGACTGCGCCGAACGCCATGGCCAGGAATGGCCAGTAGCGCCACAGTTGGCCGATTGGGGGAATCTCGATATCGGTCAGGAACAGCACGCCGACGGCTATCACGATCAAGCCCCACAGCAGCTGGCTGCGCGAATGCATTTCCTTGCTCATTTCTTGCTCCCCGTTGATTGGATGAATGAACGATACCGGGGTGCGGGAGACGGCGAAACGGCTTTTCGGTGAACGGCGGCGGCGGCTCGGTGAATGGCGAAAATTTCAGCGAACGGCGAAAAAAAACCCGCCAGGCGGCGGGTCAGTGTGAAGTACGGGGGTCTAGCGCCCGGTTTCCATCTTCGGCTCGAACAACATCAAGCCCCAGCCCAGCTGACGGCGAATCTCCTCTGGCGATGGAGGTGGCTTGACTGCTTGCGTACGGCGTTCGAGGTACTCCCTTACCACGTACTTGGATGGGTGGTTGGTCTGGGTCATGATAGGCCTCCGTATTCTGTTTTTGGGCCGGTTGCCTCGCTGCGGCAGAAGCCGACCAGGTTGTCTGGTAGATGAGCGCTTGGCGCTTCGATCACGGTTCCATCTTATTTCCCGGCCCCGTTACACACGGTGCGTTTGCTCACAATTCCCCCGTCAGTTCGGCTCTTGTTCCTGTCGGAATCGGCCTACGAAATGTGGCTGAAAAGCCTTGCAGGCTCGAGCACACAAAAATTTTTCTCTTGACGTTTGGTCGCGCTTTGCCTGTGCCCCGCGCGCGCGGTCGAGCTCTGTGCGCTTGAAAACATACACACTTCATTAATGAAATAATGACCGGAGGGGGTGGGCTATATTGATCGTCGTTGGCAAGCAGGAAAGGTTATGTTTTCAGCAGGCCACTGTCGATATAACCAAGCAATTACTTGCATGCTGACACCGCTTCACCTTCACAACAAACATATTCTCAAGGGGTATTAACATGAAGAAAGCGTTTCTTAGCAAGGTAGCCGGTACATTGATGCTGTCCGCAGGGCTGTTCGCCAGTTCCGGCGCGATGGCACAAACAACTTTGACCTTTGATGCTGCAGGCAATGCCATCTTCGGCGCTCTGCACGCAACGGCCGGGGACTATATCGACACTTACCTGTTCTCAGTGGATACCAATGCCACGTATGCGAGCGGTAGCGTGGTGGTCGGTAAAACCTGGATCGATGGTTCGCGCCTGGCGAACTATGGCATCACTGGCATCGAGTTCTTCAAAGTTGAAGCCGACAGCAGCCAGACTCCCCTAGCTACCACCTTCGACACTTCGTCCGGTATCGAGTTCTTCCCAATCGATGCCCTGATGTCGGGTAACTATGGCTTCACGGTCACTGGCAGCACCGCCATCTCTGGCATGGGCGGTTCGTATGCCGGTAACCTGAACCTGGCGGCTCCAATTCCGGAACCTGCTACCTATGCGATGCTGCTGGTAGGCGTTGGCCTGCTGGGCCTGGCTTCCCGTCGCAAGTCCAACGATAAGCTGGGCTAAGCCGCAACCACTCCCCCCGTGGAAACCCGCTGCGGCGGGTTTTTCATTGCTTCTTCTTCCCCGCTTCGGGCACGGGTTTCGAATCGGCGACGCCAACTTCCTTGGAGGCAGCCACCTGGGCCACATACGGCCCAGGATCGGCGCAGGCTGGCAGCGCAGCCGACGGCTTGCCGCCGCTGCCTTTCGTCTTGAAATAATGGGCTGCAATGCGATCCTGTGCCAGGCACAGCTTGTAGGCGGCGACTTTGTCGGTCCAGGCTTGCTTGTCTTTGGCCGCCGCGGCGGCGGCTTTCTGCTCTTCAGTGGGTGCGGGCAGCCTGGCCTGTGCAATGCATGAGGCAGCCATCAGTACCAGGGCGAAAACGGGCTTGTTCATGAGTTGCTCCTCAGGTCGTCTTGGGCGCGGGCGGCGGCACCGCTTCGCCATCGTGCTCCGGCGCGCGCATGCGCGGCACTTTGCCGTCTACTACTTGCTGGTACCAGATATCGTGGTGTTCGCGCGCCCACGCGTCGTCGACAAAACCTTCGCGCATGGCTTTGTAAGCCCCCTCCATGCCGATGGTGCCGAGGTAGATGTGGCCGAGCGCCAAGGCCATCATCAGTACGGTGGCGGTTATGTGCAGCAGGTTCGCGCCCTGCATCATGAAGCGGGTGTACTCGAGGTTGGGCACCAGTTTGTCAAGCACGAAGCCGGATGCGCTGGCGGCCAGGCCGAGCACAGTCACCCCGCCCCAGAACCATAGTTTTTCGCCGGCATTGAAGCGGCCTGCCGGGGCGTGGCCCTGGCCGAACATGCCGCCCAGCTTTGCCAGCCACTTGATGTCGGCCGCAATCGGGAAGTTGTCCTTCACGAACAGGATGAAGGTGACGATGATCGACACCGTGAACAGTGGGCCGACGAAATTGTGGATGGTTTTCAGGGCGTAGGTCAGGTAGCCAAACAGAGCGTGGCCGATGATAGGCATCAGTACGAATTTGCCAAACATCATGCACAGGCCGGAGACGGCCAGCACGACGAAGGTGATGGCTGTGGTCCAGTGCACGAAGCGCTCGGTGGGCGTAAAGCGCTGGATCTTGCGGCCGGTTGGCGGAGAATGCACCTTGATCTGGCCTTTGATGAAGTACATTGCAGCGATAGCCGCCAGCACGCCGAGAATCAGCCAGCCGCCGATGCTGATCATCGGGCCGTTGCGGAAGCGGCGCCAGGCTTCGCCAGCCGTCGTTGCCACGGGTTGGCCGGGCAGTTGCGCCTTGGGCTGGATCAGCACTCCGGCTTCGGGATAAGGCAGGCTGCTGTAATGGGCCTCGCCTGCCACCACCTTGCGCCAGACCGGGGCGTTGTTGCCGGGCTGGTCGCGCGAGCGTTCGGCCTGGTTCTGATTCAGGATGTCAACTGACTCGACGCGCGGTGCAGTTCCCGTCGCGCCAACGGCGGGCGTGCCGCCCGCTGCAGCAGGCGCCATGCTGCCAGGTGCGCTACTCGCAGCCTGGGCGGCGGCGCCCTGCTGGCGCGGCGCAGGTGCATCCGCTGCGAGCGATGTGCCGGCAGCGAGTGCCACGGCCAGCATTGCCAACCATCGTTTCATGGCGCGCCTCCCTAGCGGTTGGTCTTCACGTACTCGTTCTGCAGTTGCCCGCGTTCGCGCACCTGCCTATCCCAGGAGGCCTTGTCGCCCGGCGTCCAGCCCTTGGCCACTTGCGCCGTTCGCGCGCCTTTATATCCCGGCTCGTCACCGCGATTTACCGCACTGCCCTGCTTCGACTGCGATACCTCGCCGCAGCCCGCCAGCGCCAGCAACGCTACCAGATAAAGTTTCATGACTTGGCCTCCGGTTTGCCGTAAGCGGTACCCCAGCCCCAAACCTCGCTGCCCTTGCCGCGCGTGACAACGCGGGTGCGGAAGATGTCCGCCACCACGTCACCGTCGCCGCCAAGCAGCGCCTTGGTCGAACACATTTCGGCGCAGGCTGGCAGCTTGCCCTCGGCCAGCCGGTTGCGGCCATATTTCTCGAACTCGGCCTGCGAGCCGTTTTCTTCCGGGCCGCCGGCGCAGAAGGTGCACTTGTCCATCTTGCCGCGCAGGCCAAAGGTTCCGTTCGAAGGGAACTGCGGCGCACCGAACGGGCAGGCGTAAGAACAGTAGCCGCAGCCGATGCAGGCGTCCTTGTTATGCAGGACGACGCCCTCCTCGGTGCGATAGAAGCAATCGACCGGACACACCGCCATGCAAGGCGCATCCGAGCAGTGCATGCACGCCACCGAAACCGACTTTTCCTGCCCGATGATGCCGTCGTTGATGGTCACCACCCGGCGCCGGTTCACGCCCCAGGGAACTTCGTGCTCGTTCTTGCAGGCCGTCGCACAGGCGTTGCACTCGATGCAGCGCTCGGTGTCGCATATGAATTTCATCCGTGCCATGGCAATCTCCTCAGCCCGTGAAGCGTTCGATATTGCAGATGGTGGTCTTGGTCTCCTGCATCATGGTGACCGAGTCATAGCCATAGGTCGTGGCCGTGTTGACCGCCTCGCCGCGCACGATCGGCGCCGCGCCTTCCGGGTAGTATTCCAGCATGTCCTTGCCCTGCCACCAGCCCGAGAAGTGGAAGGGAATGAAGGCCGTGCCGGCATCCACGCGCTGCGTTACCAGCGCCCGCACCTTGATGCGTGCACCGGTCGGCGTCGACACGATCACATACTCGCCATTGCGGATGCCGCGTTCCTCTGCCGCCTTCGGATTGATCTCGACGAAGTTCTCCTGCTGCAGTTCGGCCAGCCATGGATTTGAGCGCGTCTCCTCGCCGCCGCCCTCGTATTCCACCAGGCGGCCGGAAGTCAGGATGATCGGGAATTTCTTCGCCAGGCCATCGTCAACGGCCTTCTGCTGCACGGTTCTGTAAAGCGTTGGCATGCGCCAGAAGGCCTTCTTGTCATCGTGCGTCGGATACTTGGCCACCAGGTCGGGCCGCGTGCCGAACAGCGGTTCGCGGTGCTGTGGCACCGGGTCGGGGAAGTTCCACACTACGGCGCGCGCCTTGGCATTGCCGAAGGGATGCACGCCATGCACCTTCAGGCAGACGCGCTGGATGCCGCCCGACAGGTCGGTCTTCCAGTTTTTGCCCTCGGCAGCCGCCTTTTCGGCATCGGTCAGCTCGTCCCACCAGCCCAGCTTTTTCAGCAGCACGTGGTCGAACTCGGGATAGCCGGTGGTGATGTCGGCGCCCTTGGAGAAAGAGCCGTCCTCCGCCAGCAGGTTCACGCCATCACGCTCCACGCCGAAATTGGCGCGGAAGTTGCCGCCGCCGTCCATCACGTGCTGGCTGTTGTCGTACAGGTTGGCCGAACCGGGGTGCTTGAGCTCCGGCGTGCCGTAGCATGGCCACGGCAGGCCAAAGTAGTCGCCGGTCAGGTCGTAGCCGGTTTCCGCGTCCTTGCCTCCCTTGCAGCGCAAGGTTTTCACATCGAACATGTGCATATTGCGCATGTGCGCCTTCAGGCGTTCCGGCGATTGGCCGGTATAGCCGATGGTCCAGCTGCCGCGATTGATCTCGCGCAGCATCGACTCCGGCTCCGGCTCCATCATATTTCCTTTGCCCGGCACCAGCTTCAGCTTGGCCACGAGCTGCTTGCCAAAGCCCAGCTTCTCCGCCAGCTGGTACATGATCATGTGATCGGTGCGCGATTCGAACAGTGGTTCAATGACCTTCTCGCGCCACTGCACCGAGCGGTTGGAAGCGGTTACCGAGCCGGAAGTTTCGAACTGTGTTGCTGCCGGCAGCAGGTAGACGGCGCGATTCGGGTTGACTTCCTGCCCCTCGACCTTCATCGCGGCCATGGCCGCCGTGGCCGATGGATACGGATCGATCACCACCAGCATCTCCAGCTTGTCCATCGCCTTCTTCATTTCCAGCCCGCGCGTTTGCGAGTTTGGCGCGTGGCCCCAGAAGAAGACTGCCTTGACGTTGCTGTCCTGGTCGATCAACTCGTTCTTCTCCAGCACCGCATCGATCCAGCGCGATACCGTCGTGCCGGATTTCTCCATCATCGCTTGCGAGGCAAACTGGCTCTTGACCCACTCGTAATCGACACCCCACACAGCGCACCAGTGCTTCCACGCACCGGTAGCCAGGCCGTAATAAGCCGGAAGCGAATCGGGATTGGGGCCGACGTCGGTGGCGCCCTGCACATTGTCGTGGCCACGGAAGATGTTGGTGCCGCCGCCGCTCTTGCCGACATTGCCCAGCGCGAGCTGCAGGATGCACGAAGCGCGCACGATCGCATTGCCGATCGTGTGCTGGGTCTGGCCCATGCACCAGACCACGGTGGATGGGCGGTTCTTGGCCATCGTTTCCGCCGCTTGCAGCACCTGGGCTTCCGGCACGCCGCAGGCTTCTTCGACCTTGTCCGGCGTCCACTTGGCGACTTCCTCGCGCACCTTGTCCATGCCATAGACACGGGCGGCGATGTACTCCTTGTCTTCCCAGCCGTTCTTGAAGATATGCCACAGCATCCCGTACAGGAACGGAATGTCGGAACCTGAACGGATGCGGATGTACTGGTCCGACTTGGCCGCCGTGCGCGTGTAGCGCGGATCGACCACGATCATCTTGCAGCCATTCTCCTTCGAGTGCAGCATGTGCAGCATCGATACCGGGTGCGCCTCCGCTGCGTTGGAGCCGATATACATGGCCGCCTTGGCGTTCTGCATATCGTTGTAGCTGTTGGTCATGGCGCCATAGCCCCAGGTATTCGCCACGCCGGCCACCGTAGTCGAGTGACAAATGCGCGCCTGGTGGTCGCAGTTGTTGGTGCCAAAGAAGGACACGAACTTGCGCAGCAGCTGCGCCTGTTCGTTATTGTGTTTCGACGAGCCGACGAAGAACACGGAATCCGGGCCATCCTTCTTTTTCAGGTCCAGCATCTTTGCCGAGATTTCCTGCAAGGCCTGGTCCCAGCTGATGCGCTGGTATTTTCCGTTCACCCGCTTCATCGGATATTTGAGGCGGTACTCGCCATGGCCATGCTCCCGCAACGCCGCCCCCTTTGCGCAATGCGCCCCAAGGTTGATCGGCGAATCGAACACCGGCTCCTGGCGAATCCAGATGCCGTTCTCCACCACTGCATCGACGGCGCAACCCACCGAACAGTGGCTGCAAACGGTACGCCGCACGACCTGCTTGCTACCGCTATCAACGGCGGCAGGATCTTTTGCCTGCGCCTTGCGCATCAGCGAAAGCTGCGACGCGGCCAGCCCGACGCCTACGCCGATACCGGAGCGTTTCAGGAATGCGCGCCGATCCATCGTCGGCAGGGCCCGCGCCAGGCTGCCTTCAAGGCTCGATGCAAAACGTCCAGGCGCACGAGGGCCGGCCGGCCCTTTACGTGTAAGGAGCATCATGTGGCCCTCCACTCAGATCTTGGTGGTGCGGTAGTACTTCTGGATATGTTCTGTGAGGCGATAGCCGGAGCCGGGAGGCGGTTCCGGTTCCGCAGGGGGCGTCGTGCCGGGCGGGCTGCTGGCCATTTTCGCGGCGATGCCGGCAGCGGCCAGGGCCCCCATGCCGGTGAAAAAAGACCGCCTTCCAGACTTGGATTGCGTTGACATCATGGTCTCCCTTGCCAACATCAGTTGTCTTTTAACACTAGCACAAATATTTTAATAATGCATCAATAGCTAAGCCATATCGAACGCCTGGGTTTCCACGTCAACGAAGCTGCGGGCCAGGCCGCTGACTGCGCGATAGTAGGATGCCTTGGGATGCGCTTCGATAGCATCGAAAAGCTGACGCGCCCATGGTTGAATGTGAGCGCTAAAGAACTCCTTCTGTGTTGCAATGCTGCCATGCAGCAAGCGCATTGCGTCACAGAGTGCAGCGAAATGGTCCTCGCTTTCGGACAGGTGCTCGGAGCGCTCAAGACCAAGGCGCGCCAGGTCCTCGCGCAGCGCGGCCAGCGGCTTCTCCATCAGGAAGCCGGACAGGTAATAGGAGCCGTACAGCATGACTTCAGGCTTACCGACGCCGATGAAGAGGGCCTCATACTCTTCGCGTGCACGCTCGGCATCTGTCTGGCCGCTGGCGGCCTGCAGCCCGCGCCAGGCATCGGCCAGCACGCCGTCGCCTTCGATGGCGGCGCCCTCAATCAAGTCAAGTACAGCTTGCGATGGCGGGCCATAGAACAGCATGGACAGCACACCATAAAGTTCGGAACGCGCATATTCTTCGTCTTCGGTCATTGGCGTTTTACCTCAAAGATGGAGACTTCTTTTTCCGGCTGCAACATGTCGATCACGCGACAGTCGGGGCACATGCGCAGGCGGTCGAGGTGACCCGAGAAGGCCCCGTGGCCGGCGAGCTTGTTCACCATATTTTCCACCATTTGCAAGGTACCGAATGGTTTTTGACACTTGATGCAGTGATAGGGCTGGGCTTCGTTGATGACGCGGGGCTGCTTTGCCGTCGCGCCCAGCACCAGGCGCGGTTGCAGTTTCAGGGCCTGCTCCGGACAGGTGTTCACGCACAGGCCGCATTGCACGCAATTCGATTCGGTGAAGCGCAGTTGCGGCGCCTGCGGATTGTCCGACAGCGCGGACTCGGGGCAGGCGCCAACGCATGCCATGCAGAGCGTACAGTTGTCAGTGCTGATTTCAATCGTGCCGAACGGTGCACCTGATGGAAGGGCAATAAAGTCCTGGGGCGTCGGCGCATGCCTGGCCAGGTGCGTGATCGCGAAGTCCAGCGTTTCGCGCTTCGCCGCTGCGACGTGGAAGGACGCCGCCGGCAATGATGCGCCCACAGCCGCGCGGGCACCGGCGGAGAAGCGTTGCAGTTCGCGGTCCAATTCGGCCGCATCGCACGCCTGCAGCAAGTGGAGCCGGACGCCGCTGTATCCCAGCCCATCGATGATCGCCTGCGTGAACGTCATCTGCTCCTTGATCGCATGAAGGTATTGCGGCGCCTCGCAGCCTGTACTCAGCACAGCCACATCGACTGCTCCATACGCAACCGCAGCAAGCCACAAATCCATCCCTACCGACGCTACATGATGAACCGGTACAGGCAGCACCCGCGCCGGCACGCCGCGTGCGGCGCCTGCAGCCGCAAGCTGCCCGAGTTCACGCACCAGCGCACCGCCCTCCTCTTCGCCATGCACGAACAGCACGGGCTGCGCGCCGCCGGCGCGCGCGTAGGTTGCCAGCATGGTCCGCATACGCTCGCCTAAGTCGGTTGCACGCGGCCATGCATAGGTCAGCGCCCCAGACGGGCACACCGTCGTGCAAGCCCCGCACCCCGCGCACAGCTGCGGCGACACTTTGATTTGGTCCCCAGCGCTCGATATCGCCTCCGCCGAGCAGATATCGATGCAGGCATTGCAGCCCGGCTGCCTGCTGCGGCTATGCGCGCAAATGCTTTCCTTATACTGGAAGAAGCGCGGCTTGCTGAATGTACCCACCAGCTCCAGCACCTGCATGGCCGCCAGCGCAACCGCTCCATCATCCGCGCCTGGTGCGAAATAGCCTTGCGGGAGCTGGTGCATGCGCAGCAATGGCGTGTCATGCAAATCAAGCACCAGGTCGAATTCGCCACTGCGTTCTTTCTCGATGCGGTCGAAGTCGATCGCCGCCAGGGCACCGCACGCCGCAACGCAGTCGCGATGCGAACGGCAGGCATCCAGGTCAACCTGGTACGCCAGGCTGATAGCACCTTCGGGACAAGCCTTCACGCAGGCATTGCAGCGCGTGCACAATTCAAGGTCGATGGGGTTGGACTGTTGCCAGGTGACTTTGAAGGCGCCCAGCCAGCCCTGCACGCGCGGCGTACTGCCACTGAAGGTCGGCCACGAATGACCGGCCAGCGCGGCATCGCCGCCATCGGTGAGCAGAACGCTCACCTGCAGCTGCCGTTCCAGCTTGCGCGCCCAAGGCAGCACCCGCCGCGCGGGACCAAGCAGCAGCAAGCGGCCTTCGGATTGATATTCAACTTCCGGCACCGGCTCCGGTTCTGGCAGGCGCGCCGCAGCCAGTAAGGCCGCCATTTTAGGCGTCGTGTGACGCGCCTCTTCGCTCCACCCGCCCGTTTCGCGCAGGTTCACGAAACGCAGCGGCGCCACGGCGGACTTCATTTCCGCCAGCTCGCGGAACAGCGGCTCCTCCTGCGTGCATCCGATGACGATGCGTTCGCCGCCGTCCAGTGTTTGCAGGTACTGATTGACTTCGCGCCGGCAAAGCTGGCTGGCTACCGGCAGCGCCCCTTCGCCCAATACATCGCCAATGGCCGCGCCATCAACCGGCATGGTGTTATTACAGTTACAGATCCTCGTCTTTTGGCTCATCGTTTTCTTCCGCCGCGAATTCGCGTGCGATCAGGTCCTTGGCGTGGTTGAGGGCTGCCACCATCAGCGGCGTCAGTGGTTCGAACTTGTTGTAGTCGTCGATATAGGTGTCGAGGCCGTCCATCACGTT
>JBCNOX010000072.1:0-13847 GCA_039593645.1 Pseudoduganella sp. | reverse complement strand
GTTGGACCAGCATCCCGAGGCCGACCGCCTGGTGGTGATGGCTGCCTGCTACCTGCACGACCTGGTCAACCTGCCGAAGAACCACCCGGAGCGCCACCTGGCCTCGCGCCAGGCCGCAGCGCTTGCCCGCACCCAACTGGCCGAAGCGGGCTTCCCGGCCGACCGGCTGGACGCAGTGGCCCACGCCATCGAAACCCACAGTTTCTCCGCAGCGCTGCAGCCAACCACGCTGGAAGCGCGCATCGTGCAGGACGCCGACCGCCTCGACGCACTCGGCGCCGTCGGCCTGGCGCGCATGTTCTATATTGCCGGCCGCATGGGCACCGCCCTGGCGCACCCGGACGACCCACTGGCCGTCAACCGCGAACGCAACGACAAGGTTTATTCGCTCGACCACATCGAAGTGAAGCTGGCCACCCTGCCCGGCACCATGCAGACCGCCGCCGGCCGCGCGCTGGGCGAGCAACGCCTGCAAGAGCTGCTGGCCTTCCGCGACAGCTTCGTCGCAGAATGGGCGGTGGCGGCATGAGCGAAATCAAGCGAAAAGCCAACCTGAACTTCGTCCTCGTCAGCATCTTCATCGACATGCTGGGCATCGGCATTATCGTGCCGGTGCTGCCGATCCTGGTCGGCCAGTACGTGCAGGACCGCGAACTGCACGCGCTGTGGTACGGCATCCTGGGGGCCACTTTCGGCCTGTTGCAGTTCATCTTCATGCCGATGCTGGGCGCAATCAGCGACCGGGTCGGACGCCGCCCCGTGCTGCTGTACTCGATGGCCGGCATGGGCATCAACTTCCTGACCACGGCCTGGGCGCCCAACCTGGCCTGCCTGTTCATCGGCCGCGTGATCGGCGGCATGTCTTCGGCCAGCATGTCGGTCGCGTCGGCGTACGCCTCCGACATCTCGACCCATGAAGACCGCGCCAAGAGCTTCGGCAAGATCGGCGCTACTTTCGGCCTGGGCTTCATCTGCGGCCCGATGCTGGGCGGCCTGCTGGGCAAATTCGACCTGCACCTGCCGTTCTACGTGGCTGCGGCGCTTTCCTTCGCCAATTTCTTCTACGGCTATTTCTTCGTGCCCGAATCGCTGCCGGAAGCCCAGCGCGGCAAGTTCAAGCTGGTGTCGGTCAATCCGTTCAATGCGCTGGCCAAGCTGGCACGCCGCCAGGACATCCGCGGCCTGGTGATCACCTTCGCCCTCGTCACCGGCGCGCAGATGATGCTGCAATCGACCTGGGTGCTGTTCACCCACTTCCGCTTCGGCTGGGGCCCGGGTGAGAACGGCGCGGCCCTGTTCTGCGTCGGCCTTGCTGCGGCAGTCGTGCAGGCCGGCTTGCTCGGGGTCCTGATCCGCAAGTTCGGCGAAGTGCGGCTGTCCCTGATCGGCCTCACCTCGGGCGCTATCACCTATATGCTGTACGGCCTGGCCACCCAGGGTTGGATGATGTATGTCTTCATCCTCTGCAACCTGCTCGCCTTCGCGGCCGGCCCGGCGCTGCAAGGCATCGTGTCGAAGGCCACGCCGGCCAACGAACAGGGCGAGCTGATGGGGTCCCTGCAGTCGATCAGCAGCCTTGGCACGGTCGTCATGCCCCTGCTGGGCGGCACGATCCTCGGCGCGGTAAGCCACCTGCCTCCAAACGACTGGCGCATCGGCAGCACTTTCTTCGTGTGCGCAGCGATGCAGGCAGTCGGCATCTTCGTCGCGCGGCGCTACTTCCGCCATCACCATATGGCCACGGCGGCGGCCACGGAAACAGGCGCATAATCAGCACATGACCGGACGCATGCAAAGTTTCTTCCGCCAGTTGCTGGCTGCCCTGCCCTTTGCAGCGGCGGCCTTGCCATCGCATGCCAACTGCTCGCGCGACATCCTGGTGCCGGTATCCACCACTGGCGTCAGTGTCATCGTCGGCAACGGAACGTATAGCGGAATCTATCCGGAGATATTCCGCAGCCTCGGCCCGCGCGCCGGCTGCCACTTCACCTTCACTTCGGTGCCACGCGCGCGCCAGGAATTGCTGTTTGAAGCCGGCAAGGCCGACCTGCTGCTGCCGGCCACCCGCACGCCGGCGCGTGACGTCCACGGCATCTTCGTGCCCATGGTCGGCCACCGCGCCGTGCTGATTTCCCTGCAAAGCCCGCGCCCGCAAATTGCCAACGCCCAGGACTTGCTGGACCGGCGCGACCTTAGAGTGGCTATTGTGCGAGGCTATGACTACGGCGAGGCTTACCAGGCCATCGTGAGGGAACTGGCGCGCCAGGGACGCTTGTTTACCGAAGTCGAGCCGAGCGCCGTAGCGCGGCTGCTGTATGCCGGCGCGGTGGACATCACGATCATGGGTCCGACCATCCTGGCTGGCGCCATCAACCGCGAACCCCGCGTGAACGGCATGCTGGACCGGCTGCGCCTCGAACCGATCCCCGAGCTGCCATGGCAACAGACCGGAGTTTATGTCTCCCGTACTTCACTGAATCCGGATGACCGCGCCGTGCTTCTGGAACTGCTCGAACGCGCAGCCAAGTCGAACGTAGTGTTGGAGGGCTTTCAGCGCTACCACCGTCCGGAGATTCTGGCCGAAAGCGTGCGTCCCCGCTGATGGCGCCATCGGTAGTCGCCATTGTCCTGTGCGGCGCGTTGCTGCACGCCGGCTGGAATGCGCTGGTCAAGAAAGGGCGCGATCCTTTCCTGAGCAGTGTGCTGGTGGCCAGCGGGGCCGGCCTGATTTCGCTGCCGCTGCTGCCCTTCCTGGCGCAACCGGCCGCCGCAAGCTGGCCTTACGCCCTGGCCTCGACCGGCATCCACTACGCCTATTACGGATTGCTGGCCGCAGCCTACCGCCACGGCGACATGAGCCACGCCTACCCCCTGATGCGCGGCAGCGCGCCGCTCCTGGTTGCCATTTCCTCCGTGCCCTTGCTCGGCGAGCACCTCAGCGTCACTCAATACGCAGCCGTCGCCTGCATCAGCGGCGGCATTTTCGGCCTGTGGTTCGCCACACGGACCACCTTATCCGACGATGCTGCCAATCGCTCGCGCCATCACGCAACTGCCTACGCCTTGCTGAATGCCTTGGTCATTGCAGCCTACACACTGATTGACGGACTTGGCGCGCGCGCCTCCGCCGCGCCAGCCGCCTACGTAATGTGGCTGCACGTTCTCAGCGCCATCGGCTTGCTGGCCTGGTGCCTTCTCCGTTGCCGGCGTGAGTTGTACGACTACACCCGGCAGTACTGGAAAGTCGCCATCCTTGGCGGCGCTGGCACACTGGGCGCATATGGCCTGGCACTGTGGGCGATGACGGTCGCCCCGCTGGCAGCCGTCGCTGCTTTGCGCGAGACGTCAATCCTGTTCGCAGCACTGATCGCCAGGTTCTTCCTGGCAGAAAGGATAGGCAGCAAACGCGCCCTCGCCATTGCAGCCATCGCCGCCGGGGCCGTATTGATGCGGCTTGCCTAGTATGCGGCACGACGGTCAGTCCCGTCGCAGGTTACGGTCACCAGAACTTCCACCAGGTCTTTTTGGACGAAGGAATATCCTCTGAAGGCAGATCACGAGGAAGCGCTGCGGGCTTCCCTGAATTCGCCAAGATTGCGGCAACCGCTGTGAACAGGCCCATCACCGATTCGCCATCATCTTCGCCGGCAGCGAGCTGCTTTTGAACCTTATTGAAGGGGAATACATTGATTCCCTCGATCCTGACAGACCAGCCGCGCTCCGGGTCCTGGACCCAGTCTCCGCCGTAGGTCTGGCGAATGCACTCACCCAGGTAGGCCCCCAGCGTACTGGACAGCTTCCGCTTGACTTCATCCGTTGCTTCGCTTCGCTGCTTGTTAATAAATCCCTCGAGCCAGCGAACGCCATCGAGGTCATATGAGACCTCCACATTCATGTTTTCCAGCGCAACTCGCCGGACGAGTTCGGCGTTTGCCTTTATTCGATCTTCCATCTTCTTCAATATTCTTTTGCCAATTACCTTCCGCAGTATTCGGCGCGCTTGGCCGGCGCGCGCAACACGTGGTCGACATAATACGCTAATGCGGCCTCCGAGTACTTCGGGTCCGGATGCATGGCAACAAAAGAAGCGCCTTTCTGCATCCAGGTCGCGACGCAGCTGGCCGTCGGCTGGCTGCTTTCCGCACAGGCCGTGAACGCGTCGAATGCGCTGCGATAACTGGAGAAGGTAGCGTGATCCATCGGCAAGCCGTGTCCGGGAACCAGGGTCTGGAAGTCAAGCCGGTCAATCTCGGCCAATGCCTGGCGCCAGCCTTCCGCGCATCCCGTATCGAAGAATGGCAGAGGCACCACTACCAGGTCGCCAACAAATACGGTCTTGCTGGCCGGGTCATGCACCCACACATCGCCCTCGGTCGCCGCATATTTCGCCAAATGCAGATGCAGTTCGCGCTCACCCAGCTTGATTGACATCGTTCCTTTGACAGGCTGGTCGGGAATCAGGTTCGCGGGATCGTTGATCGCATTCAGGTACAAGCGAGTATCGGCCTTGCGTGGTTCTGGCACGGACGGATCTTCCAGCCGAGCCTTCGCTTTATCGACATTCCGGATCAAAAAGCCTTTGAGCGCGCCTTCGACCGCCGTACTTGTATAAAGTTTCGCGCCCGGATAGGCCGCGCGGATACGTGCGTTGCCCGTCGCATGATCGAGGTGCCAATGCGTATTGATGATGGCCGTGATCGGCTTGTTCCGGGCCTTCGCCACAGCGATGATCTTGTCGGTGTGTTCGGGATGGCGGCCGGTATCGATCACTACCATCTCCTTCGGCCCCTCGAACACTATCGAATTCCCATCCGGCTGCACATCTTCCGGAACTTTACCTTCGATGAAGGTGTAAGGCGAAACAGTTGGTTCAGCCGCGTTGGCAACTGCACATGCAGCAGCGGCGAGAAGGAGCAGCGAATACTTCACTTGGATTTCTCCCGGTCTTCGTTGAGGATCATATGACTAGACGCCGTTCCGGAGCCTGGAGGTCAGCTCTCGCCACCGCGCTTCAAGCAAGCCGCTGTACAACAAGGGATGCAATCCATAACTCCCGAGAGAGAAACCATCGTTTACCTCGACCAGGACAGTTGCGCCTCGGTCGGTGACGGCAAAGTCTATTGCATAGCCCGCAGGTGCGTCAGTGTAAGCGGCAATGGCGCTATCAATTGCTGAAAAGTCGGGGAACTTCCGGAAGTCGCCCCAGTAGTGCTTACATCCTACCGCCTTCCCGTGCGTAACATAAGTCCTGTATTCGGAAACCATTTGAATCGGCTCGGAACACGACACCAGTTGATGTTCAGGAAGCCCCGCAGTGATCGCAAGGTCTCCGTAGCTCGTCGCTACGTGGCCCGCGAAATTTTTCAATTGTCCCGCAACTGGTTTCACGAAGATCGACTGTCCCTGGTCAACCATGCTCCTCACTTCGCCGATCGTAGCCGTCCATAGTCTGCGCTTCGCAAATTCTTGCAGGCTTGCGGGAATCGATTCAAGATTCGGAGCGTCGATGCCAAGGCGAGCGAACGCACGCTGGATGAAGGGGACTCCACCAACGACGATGGTATCCGCATCAATCGACTTACTGTCGAAGTTCTGGGCATTGAAGAACTCTACTTCATAGCCACGTTCCTGCAGGCCGAGATATGCGGCACACGCATTCATGCTCGAAAAATCATCATCCCGCTTCTGGATCAGTGCCCGCATTAACAGTCCTTTGCATACATCATTTAATCGAAAATTTGATCTCCACCACGTAAGCACGGCAAAAAGGCCCTATTCATCAGGTTCATCCCCGCCTCCATTCCCGCAGAGGATTATGTGGCCAGCACCAGCCGTCGATGCGAAAAATACGCTCGCGACTAAGATCGTCCTTGATGGTCAGCCTGCACACGAACGCCTGAGAATTTTCACCAATCTTCGGATAGGCCGGCCTGGCGGCATGGCTCTCGAACTCTATGCTGAATACGGCCTCCGCTACCCAACATTCAGGTACGTTGCGCTTGCGCAGCACCGCATAGAGCATGGCCTTATAGTGGGCAATGAGCGCTTCGAAATCCGGTCTTCCATAAATCGACAGCAGTCGAGCTTCTGAAGGATTGACTGTGCCGCCCAGAACATCGATCGTTACAGTGAGCTCACCAACCTGGCGCGCGTACAAGTAAAGAACACCGATACCCCAATAACCACCAAGATCATTGTTGCGGCTTACAAACGAGTGCACCATGCCACTCGCAATACTCCCAATTTCACTCCGTCGACGCATTCAGCTCCCGAACTAAACGGAGTACAGCTTTTCAGCTACAACTTTGAGTTCATGCCCAGGAATTAGCTGGTCGGAAATCGTCAGGATCGAGAACAGGTTCCTTTTCAAACCTTCTTCCGACAGCTCACCATCTCCTATCGCTGTTTGCAGCAGATGAAGTGCCATGTCCGCGAGAAGAATCCTTTGCTTTTCGCCCCATCCGGACTCTCCCCGTGTCGCCGAATTCTCTTGATAGGCCGACTCAGCCAAATCGTGCGCTTTTCTCGTCAGGGACAAAATTTCACTTCTCGTCTCGTTGTTCATCGAATTGCTTTTCCATTTGAGTGCCATGTTGCTGATGTAGAGTGCATGGGCTTGGGCTTCTGCGGATCATACAGTTATGGTTCCGACTGCGGCAAGGTGATGGTTCCATGTACACGATTTGCCTTTGCGCTTTTGCGCAAATGCATGACCTGGGCGACCAGCCCGATCAACAGCAATAGCAGCAGCCCTGCCTGGAATCCGAGCAACAGCGGCGACTTCAGGTCAGTCACAAGCGGATGCCCATCCGGCACGCGGCGCAGGACTTCAGTTACCGTCGGTAGCATCAACAGGAAAGTCGTCACCGTCAAGGATAAAGTCTCGACGTATTTGACCACTCGACCAAGTCGTGGAAGCCGACCAATCCCGTAGCCCGCAAGCAGGAGCACCAGTGTGACGACGGCAATCCCCAAGCTGGCCGGCTGGCGTGCGACCAGGAAGATGGTGATTGCGCCGACCAGCATGGAAACAAAGTAGATCGTGCCTCCAGCCGAGCGCGGCACAATGCGGCCATGGCGCGCAAACATGTAGACCGCGACAGGAATCGCTGGCAGGCTGCCAAGCGTATGGATCCAGCCAATGGGAGAAATGCCGAACATGGTGATGCCCTTTCAGTGTTGACTACAATTTACTCTACCTACTAAATGGTAGGTAGATAGGAAAAATGTTGAGATGCAGCTTCCTGTTTTGCCAGCCGGGACTTAAGTGCTTAGCCTGGCCAGCATCGGCTTGACGATCATGCCGAACATCCTGGCGTCGCCGTAAGCGCGGGACGACAGCATGGCCCCGTGCACGGCAGCCATCAGCATTTCAGCTTCGTCCTTTGGTGACTGCGACAGACGACAGCGGCCCTGCTTCTCGGCGCGTGTAAGCACGGCAGCCAGCCAGCCCGAAAGCATGCGGAAATGAGCCCGCACTTCGAGTGCTATTTCTTCCGGCAAGATCGGCATTTCGGCCGCGAGCATGGCGCAAACACAAAATTCTGAGGCCGGATCCGCGACGCAGGCTTCCCAATAGGCGGCGTAGGCAAGCAGCTGTTCAATCGGATCGGACACACGTGCCTCCAGCGCGGCTAAGCCGGCCTGGGCGGCTTCCCGGTAGCGTGCGACCAAGGTCTGGACCAGGATCGCCTTGCTGGGAAAATGGTGGTGAATGCTGGCGTTTCGCACACCCACCACTTTGGAGATATCGGCGTAGCTAAAACCGTTGTAGCCACCCGCAATGATCAGCGATTGCGCACAGCGCAGGATATTTTCAGACGTGTTGGAAGAATTGAGCATTTACGTAGCCTACCAACTAGTAGGTAGCGCGTCAACACTTGACGCCGAAAGGCCTGCCCGGAGTCATTAGCTAACGAATTGCGTCCTCCGTGATCCGCGCATGCGCATCGGTTACGTGTACACCGTACGCCTCGATGTCGCTCAGGCATTCGTCAGCATCGACGCCTGGCGTGTGTTCGCCCTTGCGAAGCTCGATGGTCTTGAACTCCGACCAAGGCGCGTACTTCTGTGGCAGGTTTTCACCCGATGGTTGTACTGTAAAACCGAAAATGCGACCAGGACCTCTGAAAATATGTACTTGCATATGTTGCTCCATTCTTTGTGAATCGGTAGTTTGCTGCTTGAAGCATTTGCACGTACCTCCTTTCTGTAGTCCTAACTGATTATTTCTTCCTCAGGAAAGGAGCCAGCGCGATTGCGACTCCATCTGCAACTTCCGCTTCATCGGCGAACAAATCGGGGCGAACCTCATTCCTGGCAGCTCTCGCGTTCACCCGGTATGGAAGCAATGCTCCACCAAACGTCTCCATCACCTTTTCCCCGCTTGGCGCGAACATTTCCAGGCCAACGGAGAGCCCCAGCGTCGAACCACTTTGGGTTAATGTACCGGCACCCGTTCCGAACGTAGGTACCCGCCGCTGCTGACCATCCCAAAGCGCGGACATTCCGGAGACCTCCGCCTCGCGCAGCAGCAACCTGGGCATGATGACCATTTCAGCCCCGGTCTCCGAAGTCACCCGCTGAACCAGATGGCCAAGTGCCTCGATCAACGCGTGTGGGCGCACCGCGCCATTTTTCGGGTCATAGATGCCGCCGACCGCTTCGATTTCCTGGGTCCAAATGGCCTCATGGCTGCCCTGATCCAACGACACCACCTTGTAGCCGGCAGCATTCAAACGCTGATGCAGCGCCTTCATCAGAAGAGCGGCACCAGGCTGCAAATCCTCTGTCTCAGCACCTGCCGGCAACAGGACGATCAATGAGTTCGGCCTCGGTTGCGAAAAATTGGGCGAAATGTAGTTATCAGTGACCACCCGCCGCGGTGCGGATGCACAGGCCGACAGCATGAGCACCAGCGCCAATCCAAACAGTTTTCGACCAACGCTCATTGTTTCCCCACCACCGGCAATTCAACCGAGCTGCCATGGAACACACGCTGCGTCGCCTTCTTGTAATCGCCTGGCGCCGCAAGGAAGATGTTCGGCACAAACGTCTGCGGATTGCGGTCATACAGCGGGAACCAGCTCGACTGCACCTGGATCATCAGGCGATGCCCCGGCAGCACCACGTGGTTCACCGGCGGCAACGCAAAGTTGAACTGCACCGGCTTGTTCGAAGGGATCGCAGTCGGTTTCTCGAAGCTGTCGCGATAACGGCCACGCAGGATGTCCATCGACAGCGGCAACTGGTAACCGCCCAATTTCGGCTGCGATGGCACCTCGTCCGGGTACACATCGATCACTTTCACCACCCAGTCCGCATCACTGCCGGAGGTGGATGCCAGCAGGTGCACTTGCGGCGCGCCGGACAGCACCAGCGGTTCTTTCAACGGTTCCGACACATAGCTCAGCACATCGGTACGATCGCTGACGAAGCGCTGGTCCTGCACCAGCCACGGTTTCCACACATTTTCGTCGCCCATGCGCACAGGACGCGGCACGAACGGCACCGGCTTGGCTGGATCGGCCACATACTCATCGAAGCCCTTGGCGTTGCCCGCCTGCGACCACGACAACTTGAAGCCATCCTGCAGGTACACGGCCTTGGCTCCTGATGCGCAGCCCGTCGCGCAAGACAAAGGCCATTGCGCCAGTCGCTGCCACTTATTGCTGCCGGTCTGGTAGGACAGCACCGGTGGCGTATCCGCAGCCGGCGCACCATCCACCAGGTACTGCTTGAGGAAAGGCACCATCACGTCGCGCCGGAATTCCAGCGCCGTATCGCCCGTGAACTGCAGCGCGCCGAGCGAGGAGCCATCGTAATTGACGCCACTGTGGCGCCACGGTCCGACTGCCAGGAAATTCAGTTTGTTATCCTTATCCAGCTTCTCCAGCGCGGCATAAGTCGCGTAGGTGCCGTAGATATCCTCCTGGTCCCACTGGCCTACCACGTGCATGGTCGGCACCGACAGTGGACGCTTGGGCAGGATGCGGTCCAGCGCCTGCTCCTGCCAGAAGCTGTCGTAGGCGGGATGCTCGAACAGCTTCCTGGTGAAATTGAGCTGATCCAGGCCATACTTGCGCGCCAGGGCGGCCACCGAGCCAGCGCGCAGCACTACGTCGTAATCGTCATAGGCGCCGGTTGCCAGCGGTTCGCCGCGGCCTTTCGCCGTGTTCTGGCTTGCGATGTAATCCAGCGTATTGACCCGGAAAGCGCCATTGTGGAACCAGTCGTCGCCGCGCCAGCCATCGACCATCGCGCTCATTGGCACCGCCGCCTTGAGCGCCGGATGCGGCTCCGTCAGCGCCATCAGCACGGTAAAGCCCTCATACGAGGAACCGATCATGCCGACCTTGCCGTTCGATTCCGGCACGTTCTTCACCAGCCAATCAATGGTGTCCCAGGCGTCGGTAGCGTGATCGGTCGGGCTGGAATTCAGCGGGCCGCGCACGGGGCGGGTCATCACATAGTCGCCTTCCGAGCCGTATTTGCCGCGCACGTCCTGGAATACGCGGATGAAATCGCGGCCGAACACTTCATCGCCCTGTGGCAGCGAAGACTGCATATAAGGGCTCACATTGCGCTTGGCGCGGCCGGCTGCGTTGTAAGGGGTGCGTGTCAGGATGATCGGCGCCTTGCTGGCCCCTTTCGGAACCACGATCACGGTATGCAGCCGCACGCCGTCGCGCATCGGGATCATCACGACGCGCTTGACGTAATCCGCTTGCTCCTGCGGCGCCTCGAAACCGGACACGATATCCAGCCCCATGGGCGAGGTTTGTGCGCCTGCTTGCGACGCCAGCAGCAGGGAAATCAGGGTGAGGCAGCTACGCATGGGAACTCCGGGACTTAAACTAACGCAATATTACTAGAAAATCAATGCATAGATGAAAGCTAGCGCACGCACATACGGCCGCGGCAGGCTCAGCAAAAATAAACCCTACTAGTAATGGAAGGAGCCAATCATGAAAAAGTTGCTCATAGCCACCCTTCTCGCAGGTTCCCTGGGCGGTGGCCTGGCCTTTGCGCCGGCCGCCATTGCCGATGTGGTGGTGGTCCGTGTTGCCCCGCCGCCACCACGCGATGAAGTCATCCCACCGGCCCGGGCCGGCTATGTCTGGACGCCAGGCTACTGGCACTGGAACGGCCACCGCCACGTCTGGGTCAATGGTAAATACGTGCGTGCGCGCCATGGCTACTACTGGCGCGAGCCGACCTGGGCCCAGATGGACAACGGGCGCTGGCGCCTCGAACGCGGCCGCTGGGAACGCGGCGACCGTGACCACGACGGCATCCCCAACCGCTACGACCGCGACCGCGACAACGACGGCGTGCCAAACCGGCTGGATGACCGCCCGAATAACCCGAACCGCTACTGAACGGCTCAAATGTCCACGTTCGTTCCTGACCCCGACGTGGACATCTTGACAGGGCCGCGCTGAACTGTAACCATTGCGGGATGAAATTTATCCAATCACATCTGTTTTCCCGCAATTGGTGGCGCCGCTGACATAGCGCGGCCACTGAAAAGTGATGTGATTTTAATATCAACGCCGCCTCTGTCCAGGTGGCGTTTTTCTTGGCGCAATCGGTAGGGGCAAGCAGAAAGAACCCTATGAGCCAGCCAGCATCCAACGCCAAACCGATTATCCTGACCGGCGACCGTCCAACCGGTCCGCTGCACCTCGGCCACTTCGTGGGCAGCCTGCGCAACCGCGTCTCTTACCAGGACGACTACAACCAGTTCATCATGCTGGCCGACTCCCAGGCGCTGACCGACAATATGGAAGACACCACCAAGGTGCACCGTAACGTGGTGGAAGTGGCGCTGGACTACATGGCCTGCGGCATCGACCCGGCCAAGTCGACTATCCTGATCCAGTCGCAGATCCCGGAACTGGCCGAACTGACCTTCTATTACCTGAACATGGTCACCGTAGCCCGCCTGGAGCGCAACCCGACCGTGAAGCAGGAAATCGTGCTGCGCGGCTTTGAACGCGACATCCCGGCCGGCTTCCTGACCTACCCTGCTTCGCAAGCTGCCGACATCTCGGCCTTCAAGGCCACCATCGTGCCAGTGGGCGAAGACCAGATCCCGATGATCGAGCAGACCAACGAGATCGTGCGCAAGTTCAACCGCCTGGCCAACAAGGACATCCTGGTCGAGTGCAAGGCTGTGGTACCGGAAGTGGGCCGCCTGCCGGGCATCGACGGCAAGGCGAAAATGTCCAAGTCGCTGGGCAATGTGATCAACCTGGGCGCCAGCGCGGCCGAAATCACCGCTGCCGTGAAAATGGTCTACACTGACCCGCTGCACCTGAAAGTGTCCGACCCTGGCCACCTGGAAGGCAACGTCGCCTTCATCTACCTGGACGCCTTCGATACCGACAAGGCCAGCCTGCAGGAGATGAAAGACCACTACGTGCGCGGCGGCCTGGGCGACTCCGTCGTCAAGAAGCGCCTGGAAGCCGTGCTGCAGGACATGCTGGCCCCGATCCGCGCGCGCCGCGAAGAACTGGCCAAGGACAAGGGCTACATCATGCAGGTGCTGAAGGAAGGCACCATGCGCGCACGCGAAGTCGCAGCCCGTACCACCGATGAAGTCAAGGCCGCCCTGGGCCTGAACTACTTCTGATGCTGTTCGCCGCCGCGCTGTATGCATTCGCCAGCGCGGTGTGCTTCATCGCCTATGCGCTCGACAAGTCGGCAGCCCGCCAGGGCCGTCGCCGCACGTCCGAGCGCACCCTGCTCTTGCTGGGACTGGCCGGCGGCTGGCCCGGCGCCCTCGCGGCGCAACAGCTGTTGCGCCACAAATCGTCCAAGACCTCCTTCCTCGCCAAGTTCTGGCTTACCGTGATCGTCAACCTGTCAGCCCTGCTTGCGCTACAAGCCGGATGGGTAAGTCTCGGCGGGTTCTTCGTGCTGCCACAAAGCTGAACGCTCCAGCGGCCTCAATGCCGTGGTACGGTCAACGTGGATCAGCGCATCGAACTGCTGCTGCGCGTCGGCAAAGAAGTAGTGGCTCATGCGCTCCGTATCGGGCCGGTAGATCACTCCGATCGCCCTTTCCAGCAAACGCCCGCCGGCCCGCGCCAGGGCACTATCATGACCTCGCAGCGGCAGCAGGAAGGCTGGCATCCCCACCTCGTGCAGCACGCGTTCCACGCTGTCGGGTCGTGACGGCACGATCGATTTCAGCTCGGCCGGCCCATCCCAGTCGCTGGCCGCCGTCACGCTGCCCGCATGGGTGGTAAAGCCAAGCAGGAAGCTGTCCTGCGGCCGGTAGCGCTCGCGCACCAGTTGGCCCAGGTTCAACTGACCATGCTTGCCCATTTCGGTATGCCGCGCGTCGCCCAGGTGCGAGTTATGCGCCCACACCACGATGCGCGCCGGCCGGCCGATAGCCTGGCCGAGATGTTCGCGCAGCGCCTGCAGCGTTTCCGCCATGTGCGAATCGCGCACATTCCACGATTCGTCGCGGCCTTTGAACATGGCGCGGTAGTAGACCTCCGCATTGCGCGTGACGCGTGCGTTTTGCTGGGCGTAGAAAAGTTCATCGGGCACGGTGCCGGTGCGCAGGTGCTCGTTGGCGGCGCGGTTCATCTCTACCAGTTGGCGCAGCACTTCGGCCTCGCAATCTGGTTTCATGCCGAAGCTGGTGGCGTAGCCATAGCGCTGCGGGTCTTCCGCGAAGTGGTCAATGCAGCCGTAACGCTGGCGCGCGCGGGCGGCGGCTTCCGGGTCCGCCCGGTCGAGGTAGTCGATCACCGCATGCATCGATTGCTGCAGGCTGTACAAATCCAGGCCGTAGAAACCACAGCGGCGCGCCGGGCTGGCGACGTGCT
>JBCNOX010000714.1:0-2515 GCA_039593645.1 Pseudoduganella sp. | reverse complement strand
TGAAAACCTGGCTGGCCCGCGTGGAAGCGCTGCCGCGCTTCCAGCCTTTCATTGAATCACCAGTCGGGTTGGCAGCATGAACGGGCCCTGGCACGCCGGCGAGATTGCGCTCCAGGCCACGCTTGGCGTGGAAGCGCGCATGGACGAAATCGGCCGCAAGGTGATCCGCAATTACATGCCGGACCAGCACCGCGACTTTTTCGCCCAGTTGCCGTTCGCGGTATTCGGCAGCGTCGATGCCGAAGGACGGCCGTGGGCCACGCTGCGTGCCGGGGAAGAGGGCTTCATGCATTCGCCGGACCCGCAACACCTGCAGCTTGTGCTGCCGGCGGAAGCGGACGACCCGGCGCAGGCCGGCCTGCGCGACGGCGCGGCAGTCGGCATGCTCGGCATCGAGCTGCATACGCGCCGCCGCAACCGCCTGAACGGCAGGCTGCATGCGCTGGGGGAAGGACGTTTCGAGATCGCCGTTGTCGAATCGTTCGGCAACTGCCCGCAGTACATCCATCAGCGCGACTACCGCTTCGAGCGCATGCCGGGCGAACCATCGGGACTGCCGCCGCGCCAGCTGCCGCAGCTCGATGCGCTGGCGCGCGATCTGATAGGCCGTTCCGGAACTTTCTTTGTCGCGACGTATTCGGGCAATGATGAGGAAATGCGGGTGGACGTGTCGCATCGCGGCGGCCCGCCCGGATTTGTCCGGATCAGCAGCAGCGGCAGCCTGCTGGTGCCAGACTATGAAGGCAACCGCTTTTTTTCGACTCTCGGTAACATACTGCTGAATGGCCGGGCCGGCCTGGTGTTTCCGGACTTTGAGAGCGGCGGCCTGTTGCAGATGAGCGGATTGGCGCAGGTTGTCCTGGACGGGGAGCAACGGCACTGGGAATTCCAGCCGCAACAGCTTGTGTGGCGGGAAGATGCGTTGCCGCTCAGATGGGCGCTGCCAGCAAAATAGTTCTGCTACCATCGGTTGCATGGATAGGGCTTCTCTCGCTTCGCCGGGAAGGACCAGGCTGGATGCATTCACCACGGTGTATGAACACAGCCCCAACCTGGCTTTCATGATGGATGCCGAAGGCACATTGCTTGCCGCGAACGCCTATGCGCGGCGGCTGGCGGATGAACTCGGCGCCGGGGAGAAGGCGTTCGGCCTGTTCTGCAGTTGGGCCGCTGCCGAGCTGCGCGACGACGCGATTCCCGAAGCCAAACAACGCGGCGTTTGGCGCGGCGAGCTGGCCCTGTGCGAGAAGGAGGGCGATGGCGCCCCGGTGTCGCTGGCGCTGGAATATTATGCCGGCCATGGCGACCAGCCCGAGTGCTTCCGCTGCATTGTGACGCCGCTGCCTGATGCCGATTCCTATGGTTCGCGGCTGCGCTTCAAACGGCTGTTTGACTACCACCCGCATCCGATGTGGGTGTACGACGTGACGACGCTGCGCTTCCTTGTGGTCAATCGCGCGGCCGTCGCGGTCTACGGTTATAGCGAGGAAGAATTCCTCGGGATGACGATCGAGGACATTCGCCCCGACCAGGAGCTGCAACGCCTGCATGACGACCTGAAGACGTCGCCGCAGGCCATTGCGCAGCAATCGGGCGTCTGGACCCACCGTTGCAAGGACGGCCGCCTGATCCAGGTGGAGATCTCCTCGCACCCCCTGCTGATGGCCGGGCACAAGGCCCGTTTTGTGTTCGCCCACGATGTGACGCGGCGCCTGCGCATGGAAAAAGCCCTGCACGAATCGCAGGAGATGGCGCAACTGGTGATCGACCACATCCCGCACCAGATTTTCTGGAAAGACATGGACCTGCGGTACCGCGGCTGCAATGACGTGTTCCTGCGTGCGGCCGGCCTGTCCTCGCAGGAGGAAGTGGTGGGCAAGAGCGATTTCGATTTCCCCTGGTCGCATAATGCGGAGCGCATCCGGGCCGACGATGCCAAGATCATCGACAGCGGCGTGCCGCACCTGAACCGCGAGGACCACCTGCTGTTTGCCGACGGCAGCGTGCACTGGTTCCTGATAAATAAGCTGCCGCTGCACGACCAGGCCGGCAAGACCATTGGCCTGCTCGGGACTATCGAGGATGTATCCGAGCGCAAGCAGGTCGAGCTGATGCTGCAGTTGCACAACCGCGCCCTGGAATCGAGCGTCAATGCCATTGTCATCACCACCATCCACGAAGGCAGCGACACGATCGAATACGCCAACCAGGCGCTCGCTGTGCTGACCGGTCATGCCGCCGGCGAGCTGGCCGGCCGCAGCCTCGAGCAACTGCTGGCCGATCCGGAAGACGTGGCCGCCCGGACAGCCCTGCATGAAGCGGTGCACAGCCAAAGCGACGTGCAGCTCATGCTGCGCGGCCGCCATCGCGACGGGCGCAACTGGTGGGCGCAACTGCATGTGGCGCCGGTCGGCGGCAGCGAAGGGCAGCACTCGCACCGGGTCTGCGTGCTGACCGACATGACTTCCACCATGGATTACCAGGCGCAGCTCGAGCACCAGGCCAGCCACGATGC
>JBCNOX010000713.1:0-2516 GCA_039593645.1 Pseudoduganella sp. | reverse complement strand
CGAGCACCAGCTCGCCCTTGGCGTTGCGGACCTGCAGCCCGACCGGCGCCAGTTGCGGCGCGAAGTATTTTTCCATCTGGCTCGGCACGCGCGGCAGCGGGGCCGGGGCGACGCGCAGGTTCATTGCCGGCGAAGTGAAGGTATCGCCATCCTTGCCGCTGCTGTGGCGGAAGGCCGAATTGTCCGAGTTCTTCGGCAGGATGCCATAACCGGGGCCTTTCAATGCTTCGGACTTGTCGGCGGCGATGGTGACATGGACCACGTTCGGGCCGTAGGCTTCGACCGAAACCCAGGCGCCGTTGCGGTCAAGGGTGGTGATGGGCGCCGCCAGGGCCGATGCCGAGGCGCCCAGCGCCAGGGTGGAAACCGCAGCGGCCAATGCCTTGCGCTTGCAATGCAACTTCATAACATCTCCTGCGTGTGTTGGTTATTGTTGGATCAGTTTGTGCTCGCGCAGCCAGTCTTCCGCTCGGCGCGGCCAGTTCGATGCATTGCCGTTGCCGGCCCGCATAGCCATGCCGTGGCCGCCGTGTTCGAAGACCAGCAGTTCGGCCGGCACACGGGCGCGGGTCAGCGCCTGGAAGTACTGGATGCTGTTATCCGGCGGTACGGCGCCGTCGTCCTGGGAGTGGACCAGCAGGGTGGGCGGAGTGGCTGCGGTAACCTGCTTTTCGAGGGACATCAGCTGCACCAGCGATGCCGAGGGCGTGGCGCCGAGCAGCGCCCTGCGCGAGCCTTCGTGCATGGCTGGGCCTTCCATGGTAATCACCGGGTACATCAGGATAGCGAAATCGGGGCGTGCGCTGACGGCATCCAGGGCGTTGCCAGTGCGGCCGGCGGGGTGGTGGTACAAGGTGGAGGCGCTGGCAGCCAGGTGGCCGCCGGCCGAACTGCCCATTACGCCGATGCGGTCCGGTGCCACGCCATACTTCTCTGCCTGTGAACGCACCAGGCGGATGGCGCGCAGCACATCCTGCAAGGGTGCCGGATGCCCATAGTCGGACAGGCGCGACTTCAGCACGAAGGCCGTGATGCCGATGCTCGATAGCCATTGTGCGTATTGCCGTCCTTCGCGCGTGAAGGAAAGGAATTCATAGCTGCCGCCGGGGCAGATGATGACGGCGGTGCGGGCGGGGCGGTCGTACGAGGCCGGATAGACTGTCAGCGTGGGCTGGCTGATGTTGCTGATGCGTTCACCGTCGACACGTTCGGGGCCGGGTTGCTTGCGTACGTCCGGCACGCCTTCCGGCCACAGTGGCACTACGGTGTCTTGGGCTTGGGCGCTGCCGGCGGCCAGCAGCAGGGCCAGGATCCATGCTCGCATAGCTTGTCATCTCCAGTATTTTCTATAAACCGGACCATCTTTGCAGACTGCGCTGGGTGCCGCAATTGCGAAAATCACCGAGCAGGTGAATGATTTACCGCAGGCGAAACGCCTGCCGCAAAGCGTCAATCCTCCCAGCGCAAGTGGACAACCTTGTAGCCATTGGCCTTGATGGCCTTGAGCAGCTCCGGTAGCGCCTCCACGGTAGGCAGGTTCGCGTCGTGCATGAGAACGATGCCGCCGCCGGTCTGTCCAAGCCGCGTCACCAGGCGCTCGACCAAGGCGGCGGTGCGCATGTCGTTCGGCAGGTAGTCGTCGATGCCCAGGTCCACTGAGGCCACCGTGACGTTTTTCTCCTTGAGTGCCGCGAGAATCGGTGCGGTCTCTTCCAGGTATGGGAAGCGGTAGGCCGGCGGCGGGCCGCCGAACACTGTCGCGAAAGCCTGCGTGCCCTTCTCGAGATCGGCCAATTGCTCGGCCGGCGGCATCGCCTTCAAGGATGGATGGGCGAAGCTGTGCAGGCCAGGCGTATGGCCGGCTTGCACCACGCGCTTGCCCAGTTCGGGGTGCAGCGCAAGGTTGGCGCCGGTCATGAAAAAGGTCGCCTGCACGCATTGCGCCGCCAAGGTATCGAGCACGCGTTCGATCAGGCCTGGCACCGGACCGTCGTCGAAGGTCAGCACCACCTCGCCTTGTTGCAAGGGCAGCGGCCCGTGTTGCACCTTGCCATAAGCGGCGAACTCGCGCTTGAGTGTCAGGGTGCGGGAGGTGCCGAGGGAATCCGCGGGACATGCCGTCGCGGTCAAGGGCGCGGCCAGGCTTGCGCACAGCAGCAGGGAAAGGGAGCAGTTCTTCATGGTTGCCTTAGAGTTTTAGGAACCAGCGGCGCCGGTAGCAGGTTGGCATGGACCATCCAGGCGTAATGCTTGTCCCATGCCCCGGGGTGAGATTGAACAGCATGCCAATGATGCTAAGGCCGCGCAGCCAGTCGAGCGCCTGCCAGTTCGTTGCCGTCGTATTGGTCATCATTCCTCTTTCACGTATTGCCAGTCGACTGCATCGGCCGCGGGTCCGGCGCTGGCCTCCACCCGGTTGCCGCCTGGCGCCAGGCGCACTTGCCAGGTGGCGACCCGGCCGACGACGGGCTGCTCGCCCTGGTCGATGCCGTTCAGGCGCAGCCTGGCGCTGGGCC
>JBCNOX010000712.1:0-2529 GCA_039593645.1 Pseudoduganella sp. | reverse complement strand
TTCGGCGCCACTGCCGCGATGTTCTCGATCGATGCGCAGACCATCAAGTACCTGAAGCTGACCGGCCGCGACGACGACCTCGTGGCGCTGGTGGAAACCTACGCCAAGCACACCGGCCTGTGGTCGGACGACCTGGCCAAGGTGGAATACGAGCGTGTGTTGAAATTCGACCTGTCGACCGTGGTGCGCAATATCGCCGGGCCTTCCAATCCGCACAAGCGCGTTCCGACTTCTGAGCTGGCCGCGCGCGGCATCTCGGGTGTGGTGGAGAACGAGCCTGGCAAGATGCCTGATGGCGCCGTCATCATCGCCGCCATTACCAGCTGCACCAACACCAACAACCCGCGCAATATGATCGCTGCCGGCCTGCTGGCCCGCAACGCGAACAAGGCGGGCCTGCTGCGCAAGCCGTGGGTCAAGTCTTCGCTGGCGCCAGGCTCCAAGGCCGTGACGCTGTACCTGGAAGAAGCCGGCCTTATGCCTGAACTGGAAAAGCTGGGCTTTGGCGTGGTGGCCTATGCCTGCACCTCCTGCAACGGCATGTCCGGTGCGCTGGACCCGGTGATCCAGAAAGAGATTATCGACCGCGACCTGTACGCCACGGCCGTCCTGTCGGGCAACCGCAACTTCGATGGTCGCATCCACCCATACGCCAAGCAAGCCTTCCTCGCCTCGCCGCCGCTGGTGGTGGCCTACGCCATCGCCGGCACCATCCGTTTCGACATCGAGAAGGATGTGCTGGGCCACGATGCAGCGGGCAAGCCGGTCACCCTGAAGGACCTGTGGCCAAGCGACGACGAGATCGACGCGATCGTGGCAAGCAGCGTCAAGCCGGACCACTTCCGCAAGGTGTACATCCCGATGTTCGCGCGCAGCGAAGAAGCTGCCGAACGGGCGGAGCCACTGTACGACTGGCGTCCCCAATCGACCTACATCCGCCGTCCGCCTTACTGGGAAGGCGCGCTGGCAGGCGAGCGCACGCTGAAGGGAATGCGTCCGCTGGCCGTGCTGGGCGATAACATCACTACCGACCACCTGTCGCCGTCGAACGCGATCATGATGGATTCCGCCGCAGGCGAATACCTGCACAAAATGGGCCTGCCGGAAGAGGACTTCAACTCTTACGCCACCCACCGCGGCGATCACCTGACCGCGCAGCGCGCAACCTTCGCCAACCCGACGCTGAAAAACGAAATGGTGCGCAACGCCGATGGCAGCGTCAAGGCCGGCTCTCTGGCCCGCATCGAGCCGGAAGGCAAAGTAACCCGCATGTGGGAAGCCATCGAGACCTATATGGAGCGCAAGCAGCCGCTGATCGTGATCGCCGGCGCCGACTACGGCCAGGGCTCCTCGCGTGACTGGGCGGCGAAAGGCGTACGCCTGGCAGGCGTTGAAGCGATCGTGGCGGAAGGCTTCGAGCGCATCCACCGCACCAACCTGGTAGGCATGGGCGTGCTGCCGCTTGAATTCAAGCCGGGCGTGAACCGCCTGACCCTGGGCATCGACGGCACTGAGACTTTCGATGTGATCGGCGAACGCGCACCGCGCGCCACGCTGACCCTGGTGATCAACCGCAGGAATGGCGAACGCGTGGAAGTGCCGGTGACCTGCCGCCTCGATTCGTCGGAAGACGTGTCGATCTATGAGGCCGGCGGCGTGCTGCAGCGCTTCGCGCAGGACTTCCTGGAATCGGCAAAGGCGGCATGATGGCACACGCACCCCAAGTGAAAATCCCCGCCACCTATATGCGTGGCGGCACCAGCAAGGGCGTGTTCTTCCGGCTGCAGGACTTGCCGGAAGCGGCCCAGGTGCCCGGCGCAGCGCGCGACAAGCTGCTGCTGCGCGTAATCGGCAGTCCCGACCCTTATGGCAAGCAGATCGACGGCATGGGCGGCGCGACTTCGAGCACCAGCAAGACGGTGATCCTGTCCGCCTCCAACCGTTCCGACCACGACGTGGACTACCTGTTCGGCCAGGTCAGCATCGACAAGGCCTTCGTCGACTGGAGCGGCAACTGCGGCAACCTGTCGGCTGCCGTCGGTGCGTTCGCGATCAGCGGCGGCCTGGTGGCGCCGGCCCGTGTACCGCGCGACGGCATTGCCGTGGTGCGCATCTGGCAGGCCAATATCGGCAAGACCATCATCGCCCACATCCCGATGACGAATGGCGAAGTGCAGGAAACCGGCGACTTCGAACTGGATGGCGTCACCTTCCCGGCCGCTGAAGTGCAGCTGGAGTTCATGGACCCGGCGGCGGAAGAAGAGGGCGCAGGTGGCTCGATGTTCCCGACCGGCCGCCTGGTCGACGACCTGGAAGTCCCTGGCATTGGCACGCTGAAGGCGACCATGATCAACGCCGGCATCCCGACCATCTTCGTCAATGCGGATGCCATCGGCTACACCGGTACCGAACTGCAGGAAGCGATCAATGGCGACGCCGCCGCGCTGGCCAGGTTTGAAACCATCCGGGCCCATGGCGCGGTGCGTATGGGTCTGATCAAGGATGTGTCGGAGGCTGCCACCCGCCAGC
>JBCNOX010000711.1:0-2531 GCA_039593645.1 Pseudoduganella sp. | reverse complement strand
ATGGCAGCTCTTTGTAGATCAGCGCGTCCGTCATGCCGGTCGAGGCGATCAGGTGCTTCGGCAGCACCGTGATCAGGTCGCTATTGGCCACCACCCTGCCGGCGGTGAAGAACTGGTTTACCGTCAGCAAAATCCGGCGTTCGCGCTGGATCTGCGCCAGCGCTTCGTCCACCAGCCCGTGCGCGCGGCCGGAGAAGCTGACCAGCAAGTGGTTGGCCGAGCAGTAATTGTCCAGCGTCAGGTCTTGCTTGGCCAGCGGGTGCCCGCGCCGCATCACGGCAACGTAAATCCCGGAGTACAGGCGTTCGTGGCGAATTGGCGAGCTCGGTTCGCTCATCAGCTGCGCTGCCACGCCCGGGAAGAAGCCTACCGCCAGGTCGATATCGCCGCGCAGCAGCATCGGGCGCGGTTCGCGGGTTGTCAAAGGAACCATGCGGATGTTTACGCCCGGGGCTTCGCGTTCGATCGAGCGCATCAGTGAGGGCAGCCAGAACGCCGCCGTCGCATCGGCCATCGCCATGCGGAAGGTGGCGTGGGTCTTGGAGACGTCAAACGTCCCCGGCGTCACCGCGGCTTCCAGCGAAGCCAGGGCGCTGCGCACTTGCGGCCACAGCGCTTCCGCCCGCGGCGTCGGCTTCACGCCGTAGGCCGTGCGGATCAGCAAGTCGTCGCCCAAGCTTTCGCGCAGGCGCTTGATGGCATTCGATACCGCCGGCTGCGTCATGGCCAGGTGGCCGGCCGCGCGCGTCAGGTTCTGCTCAGTCATTACCGCGTCGAAAACGCGCAGCAGATTCAGGTCCAGGGTCAGAAAGCTCATCGGTCATTCACACCAATAATGATTGTTATGGAGAAACGGAATTGGCGTTATATGTTGCGGCGCACTATAGTACCAATAGATTCTAAAGGTATAGAAACGCCCATGTCTACTTACATTAACATCATCGAATTCGCACAGTACCTGCCGCTGGTGATCCTGGCGCTGGCGCTGGCTGTCGTGTTCAAGCCGCTGCTGCGTGGTATCGCCCGCGCAGCCGTGCTTGTCGTTAAGCCAAAGTTGAGCAAAGAGGAACGCTTGCAGCGTCGCCTGATGCGCGACACCATGATGTTCAAGCGTATGCTGAATTCGATGGAAGGCTCGCCGAGCCACGTCGCCGAACTGCGAGCGATGGCCTGCCGGGCGTAAGCCTTCCGCAGCGCAGCAATCAGTTCGTTTCCGGAGCCGGGGCCGGCTTTTCGACGCCGGACAGCAGTTTCGGCTTCAGCGTAGAATCAACCGGCTTGTTGCCGATCCAGATGCGCATGATGGCGTTGAAGAACGCCTGGTCCGGCAGCGTTTCCCCTACCTTCTTGCCGTTCAGGAATGGCTGGGAGCCAGTGGCAGGGTTCCAGTCGACGATCAGCTCGTCACCCTTCTTCAGCCCAGGGAACTGGGCAAAAATCTCACCAAAGGCTTTGGTTTGAGGCAGCAGCTTGGTGCGTTCTTCCGGGCTGACGTTGTCGTTCAGGCCCTTCATGAAGGCCATGCCGAAGTCGTCCGAACTCAGGTCGCGCATCGCAACGATGCGGATGCGGCGCGGACCGCTTGCGGCCAGCACGTCTTGCACGGTGGTCTTCTTGTCCTGCAGGTAGAAGCCCACAGCGTAGACTTTGAACACCAGCTTGGTCCGCACGCCGGCGCCATTCAGCTTGAGGTCGTGGCCGGCTACGGTAACCGTTTCAGGGAATTTGACGCCAGCAATTTCGGCGGCAAAGGCGGGCAGGCTGCTGGCGGCCAGGAATACGGCGGCGGCAGCGCTTTGTAAAAGTTTACGGCGAGTAATACTCATTTTGTCTCCGTTTGTATCAAGTAGCAATATACCGCAGAGCTACCCTTTTTGGGAGGCATCAGGTCTTATCTGCCTGCAATTTCTCGAATTTTGCCAACAGTTGATCCTTGCTTTCCCGCCAATCTGGATTAAATGGAATGCAAGAAACCGGGCAGACTTGTTGGCACTGCGGTTCGTCGAAGTGCCCGACGCATTCGGTGCACTTGTTGGGATCAATTTCGTAGATCTCCGGACCCATGTAGATCGCGTCGTTCGGGCATTCCGGCTCGCACACGTCGCAATTGATGCAGTCGTCGGTAATCATTAAAGCCATGGCATTACTCTCTTATTCGCCCTTGCGCGCTGCGATTTTTTTACGCAGCCAGCGGTCGACGGACGGGAAAACAAACTTGGATACGTCACCGCCAAGCTCGGCAATCTCTCGCACGATGGTGCCCGAGATGAACTGGTACTGGTCGGATGGGGTCAGGAACAGCGTTTCCACATCCGGCAGCATGTAGCGGTTCATGCCCGCCATCTGGAATTCGAATTCGAAGTCCGATACCGCGCGCAGGCCCCGCACGATCACGCGCGCATCGTGTTCGCGCACGAAGTCTTTCAGCAGCCCTGAAAAGCTCTCAACTTTGACGTTTGGATAATGGCCCAGCACTTCGTTGGCAATTTCCAGCCGTTCTTCGAGGGTGAAGAAGGGATGCTTGTTCTGGC
>JBCNOX010000710.1:0-2546 GCA_039593645.1 Pseudoduganella sp. | reverse complement strand
GTCTGCCCGCGCGATGTGCTGCGCGTAGTCGTTCATGCGTCCGCTGGCGGCCAGCAGTTGGGCCAGGGCCAGGTCGTATTCGTAGGCGGCGGCGGCGCGCTGGGTCTGCGCCACGCTCAACGCCACCTGCGAATCGATCAGCTCGGTGGCGGTGGCCTGGCCTTCGCGAAAGCCCAGGTCGTGCACCCGCACGTTTTCCTCGGCGGCTGCGATGTTGGCGCCCAGCAGCATGAACTGCTTGCGCGAGGTTTCCACGCCCTGCCAGCTGCGCACGATCAGGGTCTCGATGTCGCTGCCGGCCTGCTCCATCGCGGCATCGGCCTGCTGCTCGCGCGCCCGTGCCGCTCCCTCGGCGCTCTTGCGGTCGACGTTGGAGAACAGCGTGTAGTGCAGGCCCACGCCGACGATCCAGTCGGGGTCGGGCAGCACGGCGTTCTTGGAGTTGAAGTTGTAGGAGCCGAAGCCGTACACCTTGGGCAGCGCCAGCGACTGGGCCGCCTTCACGCCGCTGCGGCTCACGTCGCGCAGCGCCGCCAGCCGGGCCAGGGTGGGCGAGTTGCCGCGGCCCGAGTCGATGAAGGCCTGCACCGGCTCCAGGGGATGCGATTGCGCGAAGAGCGGCGTCACCGGCTGCACCGCGCCGCTTTCCTTGAGCAGCCGCGTCAGCACGGCCTGCGCCGTCTCGTATTCGTTCTGTGCGCGCAGCAGCTGGCGTTCGGCGGCGTTGCGCGCCACCTCCACTTGCAGGCGCTGCGCCTTGGCCAGTACGCCCTGACGCTCCATCTTCAGCGCGTTGTCGTAGTGTTTGGCGAAGCGGTCCAGGTTCTGGCGGCTGGTGGCCACCACCTGCGCGGCCAGCTGCTGCCCGAAATAGGCACCCACCAGCTGCAGGCCCAGCGTGTCGGTGAAGCTGGCCAGCTCCGCTTCGGCTTGGCGTGTCTGCGCCTGGGCGGCATCCTGCGTGGCGTCGGACATGCCGCCGGTGTAGAGCGGCCACAGCAAGGTGAGCGTGGGCCGCCAGATGGTGTCGGTGATGGTGCCGGAGACCGAGTCTGGAATGCGCCCCAGCGCGTTGTTCACCGGCCCGCTGACGATCGGCGCCACCGCCTGGCCCACGGGCGACGAGGCCAGGAACCCGTTGATGGCCTGCTCCACCAGGTTACGCCCGGCCGCCAGCGAAATCTCGATGGTCTTCTGGTAACGGAAGACCTGGGCGTCGACCGACAGGATCGGCAGGTTCAGCCCGCTCACTGCCTCGGCGGAGCTGCGCGACGCGTCGACGCCGGCGCGTGCCGCGGTCAAGCCGCTGGAGGTGGCCGCCAGGCGTTCCTGGGCGGCGTTGAAGCTGTAGCTGCGAAGAGAGGAAGATGAAGGCGCCGGCGGCGGCTGCTGCCCATGGGCTGCAGCGGCTGCTGCCCATGCCAGCGCCAGCGCGCCTTGCCGCCAGCGAGGCGCCGTCCCCCTGGCTCGGCGCGTCTCGGATTTTTCGAAATGCATGCCCGATTCTTCCCCAGCGGTTGCGAAAGACGCAACCGTGGGCTCGGCCGCGTGCGAACCTAGGAGACGCCCAAACGATCCAGGGCTTGGCGCACGGTCACGATGGCGATGCCTTCATACTCGCCCAGACCTAGCAGATGCTGGTCGCCGCTGACGATCAGATCGGCCCGAGCGGCCAAGGCAGCAGCGACGACATGATCGTCGTCGCGATCGCCCGGCACCACCCGGGGCGGCGCGCTCGGGGCATCAACCAGCGTCGTGACGGCCTGATATTGCCTTACCAGGCCAGCAACCTCAGCCTGGAGGAGTGCCAAGCGCCTGGCAAACTTCGGGTAGCCCAAGGTCTGTTCCAACTCGGCGATGAGAATCGGGCTGCACGACAGCTCGATTCCCCCTTCGATTGCAACTTCCATCAGTTGCCAGGGCGGTCCGCGCCATAGCAGGGCGCCGACCACCACGTTGGTATCGAGCAGCAAACGACGCGCAGGTGCCGTGGTCACGCCAGGCATCAATTGGCGTTGCGCTTGCGGCGTTCTGCGCGAACTTCGCGCACCGCCTGCTCTATCTCCTGTTCGATTTCAGGCGTGAGCTCAGTGGCTGGTAGGCGCTCGTGCACTGCGCGCAAGCCTTCGAATGCCTCACGGCGCAACTGCGCGCGCAACATGGCCTCCATCTTCTGAGGGGACAGCAGGCCTGCGCTGCGGGCCTGTTGGGCCAGTTGGTCAGGCAGCTCGATTTGCACAGTAGTCATGGCAACGAAGCAATTGATCGGTCGGCATCAGTATGCGCCACTTGTCCGGTTTCCGTTGCGCAAACGGCGAACCCGCAGCATGGTGCTGCGGGTTCGCCGGGGCTCGATCAGCTGAAGAACTCCTTGGCCTTGTCGAACCAGCCCTTGTCGGTGGGGCTGTGCTTGTTGCCACCCTTCTTGAGCGACTCGTCGAGTT
Source organism: Pseudoduganella sp. (assembly GCA_039593645.1). Lineage (GTDB taxonomy): Bacteria > Pseudomonadota > Gammaproteobacteria > Burkholderiales > Burkholderiaceae_D > Rugamonas. Next base: position 102 of record JBCNOX010000710.1, on the reverse strand, counting down.
CCTTCATGAGCTTGCGCTGGTGCTCGGTGAGCTTGACCGGCGTTTCCACCCGCACGTGGCAGTACAGGTCGCCCGGGTAGCTCGAGCGCACGCCCTTGATGC
>JBCNOX010000071.1:0-14242 GCA_039593645.1 Pseudoduganella sp. | reverse complement strand
ATGTGGAAAGACTCGGCAATAATGCCCAGGACTTGCTGCTTGGTCAGGCCGGCATTGCAATGCGCATACAAGAAGTGCTGCCCCAGGCGCGCTGCCTCGTCCTGCAGCTCTGCCACGCGGAACGCGCGAATAGACTGGACTAAATTAGGCGGCACAGTTATCAACAAACTCATCTTTCCCTCAAATCGACCTATCAAGTACAAGCCGTAGGCGGGTCAATGCGCCGGGGCCGGAGCTTTCGTTTCTCCCTGTCAATCTGATTCCACGCCATAAGGGTAACGTGTTGTACTCTATGAATCAACCCGAAAGTGAGTCCTAACGCAAGTTTTGTTAAAAACTTACCATATTAACCCAAAAGCATGGGGTTACATTTTGTTGCCTTACTTCCCCCAAGGATACAAGCGATGGCGTTACTATCTAAGCGTGCAATTCCGATTAAATCCAGCGAACTGCCCAAAAGACAGAAACGAGGTAAACAAAATGAAAGCCAAAACTAAATTGTTTTTCGCAGCACTGAGCCTCGGCGCCCTGCCGCTGGCGCAGGCACAAGCAGTTGATTTTGAGGACTACGGCCGTGTAACCCGCGTCACCCCGGTAACCGAACAGATCAACCGCCCGCGCCAGGAATGCCGCACCGAGTACGTTCAGGTGCAGCAGCCTCAGGAGCGCGGCGTTGGCGGCAGCATCCTGGGCGGTATCCTGGGCGCGGCAGTCGGTAGCCAGGTCGGCGGCGGACACGGCAAGACCGCCGCTACCGCGGCCGGTGCGATTGCCGGCGCCGTGATCGGCGACCGCACCCAGAACGCCAATGTGCAGCCGGGCGCCGTGCAGGAGCAGGCGGTCAAACAGTGCCGCATGGTCGATGCGTATGAAACCCGCACCACCGGCTATAACGTGGAGTACGATTACCGCGGTCGTACCTACACCAATTTCATGAGCTACGACCCGGGCCAGCGTATCCGCCTGCGTGTGAATGTAGAGCCGATGAATAATTAAGTCCCGGGCCACCGAAGAAAAATGGGGACGTACCCCATTTTCCGCCAGTCGGAAAATGGGGTACGTCCCCATTTTTCTTTGTACGCTTGCTTGTAAGCAAGATAACGCGGGATAATGCCGCCATGCTGATTAAACGTAAATCCATCGAAAAAGAAGAGTCTTCGCGTCCTGCCACGCGAAAACCCAAGTTTGCACCGGTCACGCTGTCCGAACTGGACGGCGTGCGCTACCTGCATTTCGGCACCGAGTGGGTGCAAGGCGCCATGCGCATCCGCAAACCGGACTGGCCGGAGCTGGAATACGCGCAGCAGATGATGGCCTGGATGCTGTGGAATGACGCGCCCAGCCACATCGCCCAGCTGGGCCTGGGCACCGGCGCGCTGACCAAGTTCTGCTACAAGCATTTCCCGCAAGCGCATGTCACCACGGTCGAGCTGAACCCTTCGGTCATCAGCATCTGCTACTCCATGTTCAAGCTGCCCGACAATGACGGCCGCCTCAACGTGGTCGAGATGGATGCGATGGATTATGTCACCAATCCCGACAACCACGGCACGCTGGACGCGCTGCAGGTCGACCTGTACGACGCCACCGCGCGCGGCCCGGTGCTCGACACGCCAGAGTTCTACCAGGCTTGCGCCGCCTGCCTGAAGGACGATGGCATCATGACCGTCAACCTGTTCGGCGACCATCCGAGCTACGCCAAGAACCTGAAAGCGATGAAGTTCGCTTTCCCGCAAGTGGTGTCGCTGCCGGAGGTCCATGATGGCAACGTGGTGGCGATCGCCTTCAAGACGCGCCGCAATATCGACGTGGCAGCGCTGGCCGATCGTGCCGCGCAAATCGTCGCCGAAACAAAACTGCCCGCAAAGTCCTGGCTCAAAGGACTGAAAGCCGCACTCGCATAAGGTCTCACATGGCAAAAGCACTCGATCTTCAAGTTATCTTCACCTGGCTGCTGGCTGATGGAATGGTCGAGAAAGCCGAAGTCAAAGGGCTTTACACGCAGGCGCAAGGCATCCTGCGCAACACGCCAGGCGTCATGCATCCCCTGAGCGCTGTTGCGCACTGCAAGCTGGTATCGGCCAAGAGCGGCAAGCTGCTGACGCTGGACGTGCTGACCGAGTGGCTGGCGCAGCGCGCCAAGCTCCCCTTCTATCGCATCGATCCGCTGAAGATCGACTTCACCAAGGTGGCGGACGTGATGTCGGCCAGCTATGCGGCGCGCTTCAATATCCTGCCGGTGGAAATCACGCCCGATACGCTGACCGTGGCCACCGCCGATCCGTTCGCGCTGGAATGGGAAGCGGAAATCGCCAAGGTCGCGCGCCGCGTCATCAAGCGCGTGATCTCGAACCCGCTCGATATTTCGCAGTACACCTCGCAGTTCTTCTCGCTGGCCAAGTCGATCAAGCACGCCAACAAGAACACCGGCCAGGATGTCGCGCTGCGCAACAACTTCGAGCAGCTGGTCGAACTTGGCAAGATGAACAAGACGGTCGACGCCAACGACCAGCACGTGATCAATATCGTCGACTGGCTGTGGCAGTACGCTTTCGAGCAGCGTGCGTCGGATATCCACCTCGAACCCAAGCGCGACCTCGGCACCATCCGCTTCCGTATCGACGGCGTGCTGCACCAGGTCTACCAGGTGCCGGCCGTGGTGATGATCGCCATGACCGCGCGTATCAAGCTGCTCGGCCGCATGGACGTGATCGAGAAACGGCGCCCGCAGGACGGCCGCATCAAGACCCGCACCGCCGGCGGCCAGGAAATCGAACTGCGCCTGTCGACGCTGCCCACCGCTTTCGGCGAAAAACTGGTGATGCGTATCTTCGACCCGGAAGTGGTGGTGAAGACCTTGCCGGAACTGGGCTTCCCGCCGGAAGACGCCAAGCGCTGGGATTCGCTGACCAACCGCCCGCACGGCATCATCCTGGTCACCGGCCCTACCGGCTCGGGCAAGACCACCACGCTGTACACCACGCTGAAAACGCTGGCGACGCCGGAAGTCAACGTCTGTACGGTGGAAGACCCGATCGAGATGGTGGAATCGTCGTTCAATCAGATGCAGGTGCAGCCCGGCATCGACCTTACCTTTGCAGACGGCGTGCGCGCCCTGATGCGACAGGACCCCGACATCATCATGGTCGGCGAGATCCGCGACCTGGAAACCGCGGAGATGGCGATCCAGGCTGCACTGACCGGCCACCTTGTGCTGTCCACCCTGCACACCAACGACGCGCCGTCGGCCGTGATGCGCTTGCTGGAACTGGGCGTGCCCTACTACATGCTGGAGGCAACGCTGATCGGCATCATGGCGCAGCGCCTGGTGCGCACGCTGTGCGTGGACTGCAAGGAAGAAGGCGGCGAACTGGCCGACGATATCTGGCAAGGCCTGAGCAGCGGCTGGGACATTCCCAAGCCGGAGAAAGTTTATCGCCCGGTCGGCTGCCCGGAATGCCGCCAGACCGGCTTCCGCGGCCGCACCGGCATCTACGAGCTGCTGACCACCAGCGAATCCTTCAACACCATGCTGGAAGAAGAAACCGACATCACCGCCCTGCGCAAGCAAGCGGTAGCCGAAGGCATGATCCCGCTGCGCATTGCGGGCGCCTACAAGGTGCGTGACGGCGTCACCACGGCGGAGGAAGTACTCAAAGTTACAGCCATGGGCTAAAGGCGGAAAAGGGGCTTTGCAAACGCCGGAATCCTCGTATATAATACGGCCTCTTTCGGGTCGTTAGCTCAGTTGGTAGAGCAGCGGACTTTTAATCCGTTGGTCGCAGGTTCGAGCCCCGCACGGCCTACCAGAATGAACAGGAAAGCCTCGTCTTCGGACGAGGCTTTTTTGTTTGCGCGTCGCGAACTGTAGCTGTCGGCCGACTGATACAGCATGAGCCCATCACCCCGGCCTTGTGTCTTGTCCGGCATGGGCCGCGTTCCTAGACTGTGCCTTTCCTCCACTGCGAATTGCACATCGTGACTGAACTCCTGCCCTTGGCCACCTATTGCCTCGTCATGTCGGCGACGCCCGGACCGAACAACTTCATGCTCGCCATCACCGGTGCGAATTTCGGCGGACGCGGTGCCGTACCTGTCATTCTTGGCATTCAGGCGGGCGCGTTCGTGCAAACCACGCTGATGTGCGCGGGACTGGGAAGTGTCTTTGTGACCTATCCAATGGCGCAACAGGTGCTGCGCATCGCGGGCGCCCTGTATCTCATCTACCTGGCGTGGAAGCTCAGCGGAGCATCCGTGGATGGAAGCCAGGCTCCGAAGGCGGTGTCGTTCCTGCAGGCTGCCGCCTTCCAGGCGCTGAATCCGAAAAGCTGGCTGAAAGCCGTCACCGTGGCATCGGTCTTTATGCCTGCTGGCCAGGATACGCTTGCCAATGCGCTGCAAGCCTCCCTGATTGGTGCACTGGTGGGTGCTCCGTGCAATGCCACCTGGGCCCTGTTCGGCATATCGATTCGCCGCTGGTTGAAAGAACCGCGCATGCAGCGCGCATTCAATTGCTCCATGGGCGCCATCCTGTTCGTGCTGGCCCTGACCTTTTTGCGCTAGACTCCAACGATGTTCCCCATCGACCGCACCTCGCCCGTTGCCCTGTCCAGGCAGATTGAAGACCAGCTGCGCCGCCTCGTCGAGAGCCGCACGCTGCCCGCAGGCGCCAAACTCATGTCGATCCGCCAGTTGGCCACGCAACTGGCGGTCAGCACGAATACCGTGGTGCTGGCGTACGACCGGCTGGTCGCGGCAGGCATCATCGATTCGCACGGCACGGCTGGGTTCTATGTGCGCGCGAAGAGCGACGAGGCCCGGTCGGCGCCGGACGAAGCCGCACTGGAAGCCGGCGAGGAACAGGAACCCGTCTGGCTTGTGCAGCAGGCAAACGACCAGCGTGCCGGCGTTCTGCTGGCCAGCAGTGGCGCCCTGCCGCCGACCTGGCTGCAGGACGCGATACCGGCTACCGCTGTGCAAAGGGCAATCGCCAACAGCGCCGCCGGCATGGCTTCGCGCTGCCCGCCACAGGGATTGCCGGAACTGCGCGAACACATCGCGCTGCTCCTGCACGGCATCGGCGTTCCCGCAGACGCAGGCCAGATCCTTACTACCTTTGGCGGCACCCATGCCATCGACCTGATTTGCCGGAGCTTCCTGCAGCCCGGCGACACGGTGCTGGTGGAAGACCCCGGCTTCTTCCTGATGTTCGGCAGGTTGCGCCAGGAGGGTATACGGCTGGTGCCGATCAGGCGGCGCCCCGAGGGGCTGGACCTGGACGCGCTGGCGGCCGCCTGCCGCGAGCACCGTCCGCGCATGCTGTTCGTGCAGACAGCCTTGCATAACCCGACCGGCTGGAGCAGCAGTGCCGCCAACCTGCACAAGGTCCTGATCCTGGCGCAGCAGCACGGCTTCCTGATCGCCGAGGACGACGTGCACGGCCACTTTCAGCAAGCGCAAAACACCCGGCTGGCGTCGCTGTCCGGCCTCGATGGCGTCATTTACTATTCCAGCTTCTGCAAGGCGCTCAGCCCTGCCCTGCGCATGGGCTATCTGGCCGCCGCGCCCGCCCTGCTCAAGGTGCTGATGCGGGCCAAGATCCATTCGATCATGACGACGCCGGCGCTGAATGAATATGTGCTGCTAGAAGTGCTCAAGGCCGGCAACCTGCGCAAACACCTGGACCGACTGCAACGCAAGATCATGGCGGCACGCAGCGCCAGTACCCGCCAGTTAAGCGCCGCTGGAGTGCAATTCGAACAGCCCGGCGATGCCGGCATCTTCCTGTGGGGCACCATGCCGGATGGCCTGGATGTCGACCTGCTGGTGCAGGACGCCTACCGCAACAAGATCCTGCTGATGCGCGGCGCCGCGTTCTCGGCCAACGACATCCCCGACCAGCACGTCCGCTTCAACGTGGCGTTCAGCCAGCATCCGCGTCTCAGCAGCTACCTGCAAGAACGCCTGGAGGCGGTGCGCCGTTCATCCTTGATTTTTACCGCTCGTCACGCCTGACGCGCGCTCATATCGGCGCGCTGGCGGCATCCCGCCGCGATCTTTAGCCTGCATGCTGTCTCCCACTTTCCGGAAACCGCCATGCTCACGCTTCGCCACCTGAACAAGACCTACGCCAACGGCGTCCACGCCAGCAACGACATCAGCCTCGATATCCCGACCGGCCTGTTTGGCTTGCTCGGCCCGAACGGCGCCGGCAAGTCGACCCTGATGCGCACCATCGCCACGCTGCAGGAGCCGGACTGCGGCACCATCCACCTGGATGGCGTCGACGTGCTGCGCGACCCGCAGTCGCTGCGCCGCAAGCTGGGCTACCTGCCGCAGGATTTCGGCGTCTATCCCAAAGTCAGCGCTTTGGAACTGCTCGATCATTTCGCCATTCTCAAGGGACTGACGCAGCGCGGCGAACGCAAGGACGCTGTGGAAGCCCTGCTGCAGCAGACCAACCTGTGGGATGCCCGCAAGCGGGCGGTAGCCAGCTACTCGGGCGGCATGCGCCAGCGCTTCGGTATTGCACAGGCCCTGCTGGGCGCGCCGCGCCTGGTGATCGTCGACGAACCGACCGCCGGCCTCGACCCGGACGAACGCAATCGCTTCCTCAACCTGCTGGCCCGCGTCAGCGAACAGGTGATCGTGATCCTGTCCACCCATATCGTGGAAGACGTGACCGACCTGTGCACGCGCATGGCGGTCATCGGCAAAGGCCGCGTGCTGGTCGAAGGCGAACCGAAGGCTGCCATCGCCACGCTGCGCGGCCGCATCTGGCGCGGCGCCGTCAGCGACGCGCAGTTGCCGGAGCTGCAGCAGCGCTATACCGTCCTGTCCTCGCGCCTGGTCGGCGGCAAGCCGCAAATCAATATCTACTCCGATCACCAGCCGGACGCCGGCTTCACCCAGGTCGAACCGGGCCTGGAGGATGTCTATTTCCTGCAACTGCGCGAAGCTGCCTGAGGAACGCACCATGTGGAAAACCTTCTTCTCCTTCGACCTGCGCTACCACCTGCGCCAGCCGCTGCTCTGGCTTAGCACCCTGCCGCTGATGCTGCTCGCTTTCGCTTCCGCCGGCAGCGACACGGCGCGCATTGGCGGCAGCATCGGCAATGCCCACCTGAACGCTCCGGTGGTGATCGTCAACCAGATGGGCGTGCTGAGCATCATGGCGCTGTTCCTGGTGACCTTCTTCGTGGCCGGCGCCCTGCTGCGCGACAACGAGGACGGCATGGCCGACCTGTTGTTCGCAACCCCGATGCGCAAGATCGATTACCTGCTGGGACGTTTCCTGGCCGGCTTTTCAACCTGCCTGCTGGTGTTCGCGCTGATCACGCTGGCGATGGTGCTCGGCTCGCGCATGCCCGGCATCGATCCGGCCCGTCTCGGTCCATTCTCGCTGTACACCTACGCCTGGGCCTTCCTGGTCTATGCAGTGCCCAACCTGCTGTTCGTTTCGGCCCTGCTGATGCTGCTGGCGGCGACCACGCGCTCAATGATGATGGTGTACGTGGGCGTGCTGGGATTTATCTCACTGTGGGGTATCGCAGGTTTCCTCGGCGGTCGCGCCGACAGCGCCACCCTGGCCGTGCTGCTCGACCCATTTGGCGTGCGCGTGCTGTTCCAGGCTACGCGCTATTTCACCGCGGCGGACACCAACGCCCACCTGCCGGCGCTGGAAGGCGCCCTGCTGGCCAACCGCGTACTGTGGAGCGTGCTGGCTGTGGCCATGTTCGGACTTACCGTGTGGCTGTTCAAGCCGCTGCGCAGCGGCACCGGGCGCGGTTGGCGCAAACATCGCGCAGCGGGGCAGGCACAGTGCGCAGCGCAAGGCATCGCCTCCCGCGTCGCCACCCGTCCGCTACCGCGCAGCCTGCCCCGCTTTACCCTTGCAACCGGCTGGCAGCAGGCCGCCAGCCTGCTGCTCGCAGATGCGCGCGCCATCCTGCGCAGCCTGCCGTTCCTGGTGATGCTGCTGCTGGCATTGGCCAATTTTTTCGCCAACTACACCATCGGAGGCATGCGCTTCGACAGCGTGCCTTATCCATTGACCCGCCTGATGCTGGAAGACCTGGCCGGCGGGATGAACGACATGCTGGTCATCGTGCTGCTTTTCTTCAGCGGGGAACTGGTGCATCGCGACCGGCAGGCCCGCATTGATGGCCTGACCGGCGCGTTGCCGGTGCCAGCGTGGGCGCCGCTGCTGGCCAAGTACGGCGCGCTGGCTGCCGTGGTGCTTGCCTTCCTGCTGACGGGGGTGCTGGCAGCCATTGCCATCCAGTTGGTGGTCGGCGGCGTCCCGCTCGAGCTGCCGCTCTATGCCCAAGGCAGCTTGATCGCCTCGACCTATTACCTGCTTCTGGCGGCGGCGCTGCTCGCCCTGCAACTGGCCTCGCGCAACAAGTTCGTCGGCTACGTGCTGGGCATCGCCCTGCTCGCATCGGGTCCGCTGCTGCGTGGCCTGGGCTTCGAGCACCCGCTGGCCAGCTTTGCCGCCTTGCCAGTGCTGCGCTATTCCGACATGAATGGCTACGGACATTACCTGGCAGGCTGGAGCTGGTTCGTGCTGTACTGGGCGTTGCTGGCCGCGGCCCTGCTGTGCGCAGCGGGCGGTTTCGGCGCACGTGGCGCAGCTGCCCTGCGCGGCAAGGCCGGCATGGCTTGCGCGCTGCTCCTGGCAGCAGGCGCCGGCACCGGCGGCTGGATCTACTACAACACCAATGTCCTCAACCAATACCGCTCCAGCCAGGCATGGCTTGATTTCCGCGCCGGTTACGAAAAGGCGTATCGGGCGGACATGGACTTGCCGATGCCAAGCCTGACCGGCATCCGCGCCGATGTCGACATCTTCCCTGCCACCCAATCGTTGCGCATTCGCGGCCACTATGTCTTGCAGAACAAGCAGCCGTCGGCACTGCCAGTGCTGCGCATCCAGACCGACTTGCGTGGGACAACGCGCTTCCATCGCCTTCCTGCGGGCCGCATGCTGCGGGACGACAAGCAATACGGCGTGATGGACTGGCAGCTTGAACAGCCTCTGGAGCCTGGCACGCAGCTCGAACTCGACTTCACCGTGGAGGTGGCGCGCAACGGCTTCACCGCCGACGGCAAGCCCGTTGCAGTCAACCAGAACGGCACTTCGTTCGCTTTCGAGGATTTCTTCCCGAAGTTCGGCTACAACCAGTCGATCGAGCTGGATGACAACAAGGCCCGTAAAGCGCGCGGCCTGGGTCCTGCGCACCGGGTGCCGACGCTGGAAGAGCGCCAGGCGCAATCCAAAAACTACTGGAAGCTGTTCGGCATCGACGCCGACACCATCGATTTCGAAACCACGGTCTCCACCAGCGCCGACCAGGTCGCGCTCGCGCCGGGCGAGCTGGTGAAAAGCTGGGAGAAGGACGGCCGCCGCTACTTCCACTACAAGATGAACCGCCCGGTCCTGCCGTTCTTCGGCTACCTGTCGGCGCGCTGGCAGGTCGAGCGCAGCGAGTGGAACGGTGTTCCGATCGAGGTGTATTACGACAGCAAGCATGCCTACAACGTGCAGCGCATGATCGAAGGCGCCAAAGGCGCGCTGGACTACTACACCGCCAACTTCGGCCCCTATCCCTATGGCCAGGTGCGCATTGCGGAAACGCCGCTGTACCAGAGCTATGCACGCGCCTTCCCGACGCTGACGCCATTCTCCGAATCGCTCGGCTTCATCAACGACCTGCGCGATCCGTCAAAGGCCGACCACGTGTACTACGTTACCGCGCATGAACTGGCGCACCAGTGGTGGGGCGACCAGGCTATTGCTGCCAATATGCAGGGCGGCGGCCTGGTCACGGAATCGCTGGCGGAATACTCGGCCCTGATGGCCCTGGAGAAGCGCTACGGCGCCGACAAGGTGCGCAGCATCCTGCAATTCGACCTGGACGAATACCTGCGCGGCCGCGCCGCGGAAGGCGCCGAGGAACAGCCGCTGGTACGCAACGAAAGCCAGGTCTACCTGCAATACCGCAAAGCCAGCCTGGTGTTCTACCGCTTGCGCGAGACCATCGGCGAGGCTGCGCTGAACCGCGCCATCAAGCGCTTCCTGGACGCCACGCGCTACCGCAGCACACCGTACACCACCAGCACCGAGCTGCTCGGCTACATCCGTGCCGAAACGCCGGCAGCAAGCCAGGAACTGGTCACGGACCTGTTCGAGCGCATCGTGTTCTATGACAACCGCATCCTGGAAGCGAAAACCAGCAAGCGCGCTGACGGCCGCTGGAACCTGGAAGTGGCGCTGCGCCTGTCCAAAACCGAGGCCGATGGCCACGGCAAGGAGACGCCCCGTCGCTACGACGAGTCCGTCGAAGTAGCCGTGTTTGCAGGACAGCGCCAGTTGCAGGCGAGGCAGCATGTGCTGCCGGCCGGCGAATCGCGCCTGGTGCTGACGCTGGGCGAGCGCCCCAGCGAAGTGGCAATTGATCCGCGCCAGCTGCTGATAGACCGCGTTCCCGGCGATAACCGCAAGAAGGTCGAAGGCGGGGATTGAACTTCTAGAGGCGCTTGAGCTGCTTGAACTCGACAGCGCGGCGACGCGACATGTCGACGTTCAAGCCGCCCTCCAGCAGCAACACCAGCCCACCGGCCGGCGACGGTCCGACTTCGCGCACGAAGCGCAGGTTGACGATGTGGCGGCGGTTGACCCGCATGAAATGCTGCGGGTCGAGACGTTCCTCAAGCTGGCTCAGGGAGCGCAGCAGCAAGGGACGGTTGTTGTCGAAATAGACCCGCGTATAGTTGCCCTCCGACTCGAACAGCACGATCTGCTCGAGGTCCACAAACCAGCAACGCTCGCCGTCCTGCAGGAAGACTTTGCCGTCGTTCGGCTTGGTCGGCCGGGGGCCGGAGTTAGGGCTGCGTTTTTGCAGCGCCTGCGCCAGCCGCGGTGCCTCGATCGGCTTGAGCAGGTAATCGAGCGCATTGGCGTCGAACGCTTTCAGCGCGAACTGGTCATGCGCCGTGGTGAAGATGACGGCCGGCGCCTGCTCCAGCGCCGCCAGCAGGTCGAAGCCGCTGCCGTCCGGCATCTGGATGTCCAGGAACACCAGGTCGGGCGCCATATGGCGAATGGCGTGCAGGCCGTCGGCCACGCAGGCCGCTTCCGCCACCACATCCACTTCGGGGTGGGCGTCGAGCAGGCGCCGCAGCTCGTTGCGCGCCAGGCGCTCGTCGTCGATGATGGCGACTCTCATGCTGCCCCCTGCGGCAAGGTGACTGTGGCGCGTACCCAGCCTTCTTCTTCCTCCAGCCGGCAACCGGCCTGCGGACCGCATTGCAGCGCCAGCCGCCGGATTGCGTTCGCCAGCCCCAGGCGCGTCGAACTGCTGTTGGCGGCCAGGCGCCCCTGGTTGCGCACTTCCACCCGGACCAGGCCATCGTCGCCAAGGCGGGCGCTGATCCGCACCTGGCACGGCGCCACCATGCGCTCGACGCCATGCTTGACCGCGTTCTCCACCAGGGTCTGCAACACCATCGGCGGCAATGGCGTATCCACCAGTGCCGGATCGACATCGATTGCCACCACCAGGCGTTCGTCGAAGCGCAGCTTTTCGATGCCGAGGTAAGCGCTGACGGCCGCCAGTTCTTCCGCCAGCGTGATGGTGTCGGCCTGGCCGGCCTGCAGGCGCTGGCGCATCATGCCGGCCAACTGGCCCAACGCATGCGAGGCCGCTTGCGCGTCTTCGTGGACCAGCGCCCGTATGCTGTTCAGGCTATTGAAGAAGAAATGCGGGTTGACCTGGAACTGCAGCGCACGCAACTCGGCATCCTTGGCGCTCACTTCCAGTTCGAGCCGCGCCAGCTCGGCATTGCGGGCGCGCCGGCGCGTCAGCGCCACTGCATAGCACAGGGTCCAGGCGCCGAAAGCGAGGAACCACAGCACGACCAGCATGCTGTAATCGGCCACGCCGACAGTCGGGTCGCGCACCAGCGCACCGCCGCGAAACAGCATGTCCGCAAGCAGCAACAAGCCGGTCTGCGCCACGGCCAGCAAGGCCAGCCCGGCCAGCAGCACGCCGAACGGCAGCGTCGTACCGGCCAGCCAGTTGCGCCGTTTCAGCTGCCAGCGCCACAGGTGCGACAGCCCAAATCCCGTTGCCATGCAAAAGGTCTTGGCCAGCGCGAACTGCAAGGCCTCTTCTGAATTGCTTTGCGAGGAAGACAGCAGGCCAATAGCCGTCATGCCGCCCCAACCCGCCAGTTGGCAAAGCCAATAGTCACGCTGCGTCGTACGATCCTGCATAGTTGCGCCGATGGTTGTTCAAACCGCCAGATGTTAGCAGCAGGATTGCAAAATTACTATCCCCGCTAGCGGAAGCGCTTCGGCTGGCGGCGGCGGTTGGCGGCGTTCTGGTCCTGCAGGATGCCATCCACCCGCTCCGAGGCGGAGCGCGAAAGCTCCAGGGCCTGCGCCACGTCGGGGAAGAATTCCGGCAAGCGGTAGCCCAGCCAGGCATAGGCCGAGTACAGGCGGCAGGCATCTTCCGCTTCCTGCAGGTTCATCCACTGCAGCGGGTTCTGCTCCGGATGCAGGTGGGTCACGCGCTGGCGCGATAAGGAAACGCACCAATGCTCCCAGGCTTTCTGCAAGGTGACCACGTTGGAGGAAATCGGCACCAGCGACAAGGTGAACTTGTCCGCCACCGACAGCGGCAGGGTGTCGAGCCATTCGGCGCGCTCGAACTGCTCCTCGGTGATGCGCGGGAAGAAGAAGCCGTCCGGCACGTCGATATTGTGGACGAAGCGCTTGAGCAGCCGCGCCAGCGAGTCCTCGCCGGTGACGGAAGCGATGCGATGCAGGTGCTCCAGCGTCGGCGCCACGGCAAAGCCGGTTGCCTTCAGCGGCGGCAGCTTCTCTTTGAGCAGCGAGCGCATCACCCCGTGCGTCTCGTCGTCGTAGCCGGCCACGTGGCCCTCTTCGTGCACGCCATAGCGCCCTGCCCTGCCGGCGATCTGGCGCGCCAGCGCTGCGGGGATTTCCTCTTCCTCGTAACCGTTGTACTTCACGGTGGTGGTCATCACCACGCGCTGGATCGGCAGGTTCAGGCCCATGGCGATGGCATCCGTCCCCACGACCACGTCGGCATGGCCGTCGCGGAAGCGCTGCGCCTGCGCGCGCCGCACTTCGGGCGACAGGTTGCCGTACACGGTGGCGACCGACAGGCCGGCCTCGGTCACCATGTCGCGCCACATCAGCACATCGCGGCGCGAGAAGGCAATCACGGCGTCCCCCTTGCGCAGGCCTTTGAGCTTGCGCACGGCGGAGGGTTCCATCGAGAGCGGCGCCTTGCGCTTCAGGATGTGGACTTCGATCGGGCATTCCAGCCGTTCGGCCAGCGCTTCGACCGCACGGCGCGCTTCGGTCGCCCCCACCAGATAGACAGTGCGTGCCGGGGCGCCGCAGACTGCGGCCGTCCAGGCGGCGCCGCGGTCGCGGTCGGACAGCATTTGGATTTCGTCAATCACCGCCACTTCGACCTGGGTGCGCGTGTCCAGCATTTCCACCGTACTGGCGACGTGGGTTGCGCCTTCTTCGATGCGACGTTCCTCGCCAGTCACCAGGCTGACCTTCAGGTCGGGATCGGAAGCCTGCAGGCGTTCGTAGTTTTCCAGCGCCAGCAGGCGCAACGGCGCGAGATAGACGCCGCTGCGCGCCTTGGCCAGCGCCTCCATCGCCTTGTGGGTTTTGCCGGAATTGGTTGGCCCCAGCAGCGCGATGAATTTGCGCGGCAGGCGGCGCGCCACTTCGAAGGTAGCCGGGTACTCGGCCAGGTTGATGCTCTGGCGCGTGCGCTCGGCGTGGCGTTCTTCGCGATGGCGTTCCACCGCGTGTTCCAGGCGCTGGCGGATGCGGTCGAAGACGATGCCGGCCGGTTCGGAAGTCTGCATGTCTTCCAGCGCATGCAGGAAATCCATCGGGCGCATGCCGTAATCGTCGCATTCTTCGCGCAGCTCGGCCGCGAAGGCGGTGACGTCGGCATGCAGCGCGCCTTGCGCGGCTTCGCTGCCGCGCTCCAGCAGCAGGGCAGCGCGCCCGTCGCGCTCCAGCTTGCGCCACTTGGATGGCTTGGCCAGCACGCCTTGCTGCGGCACCAGGTCGTAGGGGATGTGCAGGCCGTCCAGCTCCACAATGCCTGTGAAGCGCAGGAATACGCGGCCTTCCTGCTTTGCCAGTTCGATGCCGCGGGCTGCAAGGCCCAGCTCA